>CAYJFW010000114.1:0-1510 GCA_964369895.1 uncultured Bacteroidales bacterium | reverse complement strand
ACATTACCTCTTGTTTCTGTTCCAGAATAATAAGTTTTAAGTGTATCAGATGTTAAAATACTGTCTAAAACAAAAATATCACCCCTTGCCTCTAAGCCCAAGTTAAATAATTGGCCGCCGGATGTTTTAAACGGTTGATTATATTTTATAACTGATGATGTTCTGAAATTGGTTTCATCTTTTTCATTTTCATCTGTGTAATCAACTTTTATATTTGCAGAGTTTATATTGAAATCAAAATACCCACCCATCGAATTTGGTTCTGATACTCTTTTATAATTTATAACTGGAAATACGTCTGGTGTATAACCTTCTTGATCAGATATATCTCGAAGATCTTGATATGAATACATAGTGGCTGTTAAATAACTTCTGTTAAAAGAGCCTTCAAGTTGCATTTCAGATGAAAGCCAAGGATCATCAGAATCAAAATCATAAAGCCTTAAATATGTATCATCAGATGTTCTTTGAATATTTATTTTTCCACGCCACACATCGTTTATTTCAAAATAATTTTCAGTATTAATATACCAACGTTCATCTTCGTCATCTGTTGCTGCTTTATAACTTCCGTCTGTTTGACTCATCAAAAAATCTTGGTTAGTTCTGTATTCACCTAAAAGCAATGTTCCTTTTGATGATGTAAACATAGGTGTAATAGTCATATCGTTATAATCATTTAACTTTAAAAAAATTGGTTGTTGATAAACTAATCCAAGTGTTGATGAACTTCCAACAGTAGGAATAAGAAGGCCTGATTTATTTTCAATATTAGGTGAATATGTTTGTAAAATAGGTAAATAAAATATAGGAAAATCCCACATATAAACAAATGCATTTGTAAAAAATAAACTTCCTGTGTCAAGATTATGTGAAACTTTGCTTGCACCAATTTTCCAAGATGGAGGGTTGTCACAATTATTTAAACCTTCTTTACAAGCAGTATATTCAATGTCATTTAATATTAATTTTTCACTTGAAGGCATATTTGCGCTTTCGGCTTTTGCATATGAATTTTTTCCAAATTCAACATTTAAATTTCCAAGCGCCATAGTATCATTTTCAGTATTTAAAATAAGATTTTGTGTATCAATAACTGTGTTTGGATTTTTTATATCAATTTTACTTTCTGCTGTTATATTTTTTGTAACAGTATCATATTCAATTTTTTCTGTTACAAGTTTATTATCTTTGTAATCAATATTTACTTCGCCTTCTGTTACAAACTTTCCTGTATTTTTATCATAAATTACAGCATCGCTTTCAAAAAATGTTTCTTCGCTTTCATTTGCAAAAACATTAAATGAAATAAAAAAGACAAGTATAAAAACATTGGAAATTAAATATTTTTTCATTTTTTAAAACTTACCTTTTTAAAATTAAATTTGAACTCTGAATCAGAATATAAAACTTTAAATAAAATATAAATTATCAAAAATGTTATTACATAAACAATTGGCCAAATATACATATTAACCCTTAACATATTTGATAAAAATATGTAAAACAT
>CAYJFW010000113.1:0-1542 GCA_964369895.1 uncultured Bacteroidales bacterium | reverse complement strand
ATTTAAAACTACGGATGCAAGGATTAAATTACATCATTTATATCCTAGCTTTTAGCCTTTACAGAGCACTAGGTGTATGCAACGTTTCACCGTTCCGGTAAAGTAGAAGAAACCGAATTTTTAAGAGGTGCAATATGATGGACAATACAGCAAAGAAAAATTTTGAAAATATTTCATTTTATTTATTATTAGCGTATAGCTTGCTTACTTTACTCCCTAAAATCAAATTACCGTCAGCAGGCTTTGATACCGAATGGCAATTTTCCATGGGGCAGATAGTAGCGGAAAAATTTACGTTGGGAACAGATATCATATATAATTATGGCCCATTAGCAAATATATTCACAGAATTATATCATCCGGATCTTGATTATTTGCTTATCCTTGGGAGATGCTTTTTATGCATGACCGTAAGTTTTTTGTTTATAAACTTATACAGAGAACATAGTAAGTTAGTTGCTTTTTTGTCCTTAATTTCATTTTCTGTCATAAATAGTTTTTTATGTTATACGGATTATAGTGATTTTGCATGGTTTTCCATAGCCTATTTGTCTGTCTTTATAATTTTTCTCAACAGAAATAATTTATTTTTCGACAAGGAACTAATTGTACTGGGTTTTTCTATATTATTTGCGATGATTGCTTTAATTAAAGTAAGTTACTTATTAATGGTTTTACCATGCATTTTTTTCATTTCTTTGTTATTCTTTTTAGATGGAAAATATTTTAAAATATTCCTATTTTTCACTGGCTTTGTTATATCAAGTACTTCTTTTTGGCATTTATCGGGTCAAGATTTACAAGATATTTCACCGTGGCTTAAAAGTTTAGTTTATGTTACAGTAGGTTATCGAGACTCTTTTTCAGTAAATGGTCATTTTTTTGATGCATTACAAATCATCGTACAAATTCTGCTATGCTTGTTTGTAATCTTTTTCTGGCAAAAAAATAGACTTGAAAAAATATTATTTTGTCTCGTAACATGTTTCTTCTTCTATGTTTTCGGTAAAGCAGTAATTGTTGATTTTAATGATTCACAACTAAGCACTCTATATTTTTCAATATTTTTTGTTAGTTTATTGCTGGTATATTTTATCAATAATGAAAAGCTAAAAATATGTTTTATTGTTTTTTCTTTCATCTTTATCAGTCCTTCCTTGTTGAATTTTTTTTATTACGATATGATAAATACACATAAAAACCCATTTGTTGACATTTATAAGTCTATTTCATACAGAGAAAATGGTAAAATATTATCATTATATAAAGAAAGTATACTTAAGATACAAGAAAAATATAAGCTTCCTAAATTATCAGGTACATCAGATCTCTACTCTTGGAATCAGGCTGCCATTTTAGCCTCAGATAATACATGGAATCCACGTCCGGCTTTTCAAAGTCATATGGCTTATAATAGTCATCTTATGCAGATGAATAATAATCACCTGCTAACAGATAATGCGCCTGATAATATCTTTTTTTATATACAGCCTGCTGACTTTCGTCATCCCAATTTAGCCGATGGATTAAGTTGGCTAACTA
>CAYJFW010000112.1:0-1554 GCA_964369895.1 uncultured Bacteroidales bacterium | reverse complement strand
ATCAGAATATAACTCAGAAACAAATTTCACAAGCTCTCTTCTAATAACATCTGCATCAAAGATTTTTTCATCCATAAAACTTCTCATTTTTTTTACTTTAATTTTTAATGGACTTAACGGACTATACATAATTTTTACTTACCTTTCATTTTTAAGAGAAGCCATTCTATAAAACTTTTTTAAAATGTCAAGAGGCTTATAAAAATATTTTTAACAATAAATTATTAATAAAGCGATTTGTTTTAAAAAACTTTTTAAAAATTTGAAATTTTTGTGATTAAAACAAATAAAAAATTCAAAGATTTTTTGTTAAGAACAAGGTTTTAAGAAAAATAAAAAAAGCAAGCGTATACATAATACGTGCTTTTTTATTTATTCGCACAAAACCGAAGTTATTAGGGAAAAAGAATTAAATTTTTAAATTACTATGTTGATAATCTTGTTCTTAACCACAATAATCTTTTTAATATCTTTGCCATCCAAATATTTTTTTACATCATCATTTGAAAGGACTATTTTTTCAACCTCAGCATTTTCCAAATCTGTTGGAATTAAAAGTTCTAATCTTCTTTTTCCATTTATTGTTATTGCCATTTTAACTTCATTTTTAACAAGAGCTGTTTCATCAAATTCTGGCCAAGGTTCAAACGCAAGTCTTGATGTTTTTCCAATAACTTCCCAAAGCTCATCCGCCAAATGTGGCGCAAATGGACTGATAAGTTTTATTAATTTTTCAAACATTTCTGTTGGAATTAAATCCATATCCCCCAAATAATTTGTATAAATCATTAATGCTGAAACTACAGTATTAAACTTCATTTCCTCAATACGTTCACTTACATCCTTAATTGCTTGGTTCATTTGAAATTTATCATCACTTGATAATTCCCCTGCCCCTATTTTAAATTGCAAATCAAAAATACGAGATAAGAAACGGAAAACACCAACCATTGATGTGGTTGACCAACTGGCCGCCTGATCAAACGGACCAATAAACATTTCATAAACACGAAGGGTATCCGCACCATAAGAAGATGTAATCTCATCTGGATTTACAACATTACCCTTTGACTTACTCATCTTTTCGCCATTTTCAGCTAAAATCATACCATGAAGTGATCGTTTTTTATAAGGTTCACTCAATGGAACATAACCCAAATCAAATAAAACCTTATGCCAAAATCTTGAATAAAGAAGATGTCTTGTCACATGCTCTTGCCCACCTTCATACCAATCAACTTGCCCCCAATAAGAAAGCGCTTCTTTTGATGCAAATTCATTTTCATTATGCGGATCCATATATCTAAGGTAATACCAAGAAGACCCAGCCCATGTTGGCATAGTATCAGTTTCACGAGTTGCAGCCCCACCACATTTTGGACATGTTGTATTTACCCAATCATGAGCCTTTGCAAGAGGAGACAAACCTTCATCAGTTGGCATATAATCAGAAACCTCAGGAAGCCTTAATGGCAAATCTTCTTCATTCATTGGAACCCAACCACACTTATCACAATGTATCATTGGAATTGGTTCACCCCAATAACGTTGTCT
>CAYJFW010000111.1:0-1562 GCA_964369895.1 uncultured Bacteroidales bacterium | reverse complement strand
TAACCGGGCGGTCTTGGGTTCGAATCCCAAGGGATCCATTGTGCATATGTAGTTTAACGGCAAAACCTTAGTTTTCCAAACTAATGTTGACAGTTCGATTCTGTCCATGTGCTTATTATTCGCAAGAATAAATACAAAAGATAAAATTACAAAATACAAAAGAAATTAAAAAAACAAAAGGAAAAGAAGAAAGGTTTAATGGTGAAAAGACTATGATGAACAAAAAAGCAATGTCAGATGCGTTAGCAGAAAAATTGGATGTAACAAAAACAAAAGGGGAAGAGCTTTTCGAAGTGTTTGTTGAAGTGCTTGAAGATGCAATTGTAAATGGCGGTGGCGCAGATATTTATAAATTTGGCAAATTCGAAGTGACAGAAAGAGCTGCTCGCGAAGGTAGAAACCCACAAACAGGCGAAGCTATGACAATTGAAGCAACAAAAGCACTTAAATTTAAAGCAAGTTCTGTTTTGAAAAAAGCTGTAAAAGGTGAGTAATCTATGATTAAAAACAACATTTGCGAAGAATGTGACAGAGTTGAAGTTTGTAAAATTGCAGATAAATTGGCTCCGTTCTCAGAAGATGCGAAAAAAGATTTGGGTGTAACAATCGAAATTGATACATGCGAAAATTACAAACAAATGGAAACAGAAGAATAAGAAAAATTTTAAATAAAGTGTCATTTTGGTATGGAACTTTATTTTTTTACTTAAAAAAAGGAGAGTGTGGTGGCTCTCACCATGCATAATACAATGATCAAATCAAGTAATTCTAAAGGTAAAAAACTAAAATGTAGTTTTTGCAAAATTATTATGTTTTTTGTCGAAGATGATGTAATTCAAGAAGATGGACAAAGAATTGTTATTTGTGAAAACTGCAGAAAAGAAATTAAGCTGAAAAGAATATAAGGTGAAATAATGACGGAAAGAAAAGAAAACGAAAGTATTTTTGACTATAAAGTCAGATTGTACCAAAATAGAGTGAAGTATGGTCTTGATTGGGATCAGGTAAGCGAACTAATTGATGCAAATGTTAGTACACATACAGTTAGAAAAGCATCTAGGGGATATTTGGAAGCTTATAGAGATATGAAAGAAAACAAATTTGATAATACAATTATGTTTTTAAACGATGTACACTTACCATTTGAGCGTGATGATGTATTAGAAATCATTGCAAAACATGCACATGAAATTACAGGATTAGTATTTGGTGGAGATTTATTGGATTGCTATGATGCAAGTAAATTTCCGCATGATAACTCTTTAACTGTTGTTGATGAAATTGTGTATGGCTATAACTGGCTTAAAAAAGTTAGAACAATTCTCGGACCAACAATTCCAATTTACTTGATCAAAGGAAATCATGAAGCAAGGTTTGAAAATCTTGTTTTAAAAGATAAAATATTACAAAATTTTGTAAATCCACAAATTCTTCAAATGTATGAAGATGGTTTTTCATTATACGTTAGTGGAAAGAAAAAACGATATAAAGCAATTGATAATTTACACTATGTGAATAGTTGGTTTATCAATATTGAGGATAAAATTGTATACAGTCATCCG
>CAYJFW010000110.1:0-1589 GCA_964369895.1 uncultured Bacteroidales bacterium | reverse complement strand
CTAAATTAAAACAAGAGCTTAAAAAGATTGAATTAGCTGACTACTTAATTAAAACCAAAATAAAAGATGAGCTTTACAAAGTTATTGGAGCTAAAGCATATATAATAGATTTTAATTATTATATAGGGATTGATTTCAAATTAAAAAGAATAGAGGTGATATAATATGAGTGATAAAGTTAAATACTTTTTAGGTTATGAAGAAACAGATATTAATAATTACACCCGAGTTTTTGAAGGTGTAGGATGCTTGTGGAACAACTACAATTACGAAGTAATAAGCGACGGATCAGAATTTTACGTTTTATACGGTTGGAATGGTGAAAAATATTATAAATGTTGGAAAGTTTTAGATAACATGGGAATTGAAAAGTCTAATGACACAAGAAATTTTGTAATAACGCCTATACAAAAAGAAGTTGATAAGGATGAGGATGAGTACGAAATTGTGAATTATGATATAAATTTACATTAAATTAAAAAAGTTATGCTTAAACTGAAAAGCAAGAAAGAAGGAATTAAAATGGGAAGAATTGAAAGAAATTATATTTGTAATTATTATCTAGGTGATGGAAGTGCAGAACTTAGCTTTACATCTTACTATAGAGCGAATAGCAAGAATAATATTGAGGATTTTAAAAACGCTTATGGTTACAGGGTGTCATGGGCACAACTACCATATGTTGAAATAATAAATATATATTTAGCTTAAAAGCAACAATGTTTATGCTTTCATTTCAAAAAAGCAGCGCATAATGCGCAGGAAGAGGGATTCAAATGAAATTAGAAATTAAAAAAAGCGAATTATTAAAAAAAATGGATGTTATAAGTGTTGGTTATTGTAAATTACAATGTTTATTTAGACTAGCAGACATTAACCGTATATATTATACGACAAGCCAATATGGTTGGGGTTCAGACATTTTACCAACAACAAGAACTAATCTTGTTATATCTTCAGGATATAAACCACTAACAAATATTTCAAAAAACAAACAAGAAAAAATAGACAAACTAACAACTTTAATAGAAAAAAGAGCGAATGTAATTGATAATAAAAATTATAATGATGATTATTATACTAACTTAAAAATGCGAAAAGCACAAGGCAAAAGACTTTTTAATTACATGATAAAAAGAATAGAAAGTATTTTGTATGAAGTGAAATAGAAAGAAGGAATTAAAATGGAATATAATTTAAAATATGATAAAAAAACAGAAAATATAATAAAAAAAAATATAAAGAATGTAAAAAAAGAAAATATGTATACAGATAATTTAATAATTCATTTTGAATTAGAGACAAGTTTTTATGAATACGATTTTTTTAAAAATAAAGATGGTTATGTTTTAACTTGTTACACTAAAAATTGTAATTTAATAGAATGTAGATTATTTTTTGACATAAAAGAAAATGTGATAAATTTAAAAAGTGTATATAAAAATGAAAGAATTTATAAAAATGAAAAATATTTAAAAAATTATGATCAAATTTTGTTTTTTCCTTTATTTTTTTTAAAAAATGAGGTGAAATAATGAGGAATTACACAAAATCAATTTTACAATTATTGTTATTTTTATTAATTATAT
>CAYJFW010000109.1:0-1610 GCA_964369895.1 uncultured Bacteroidales bacterium | reverse complement strand
CTTTACACTACTTTGAGATTATACTATATATAATTTGGTTTGTCAATATCTTTTTTAAGCAGTTAGAATGTACTTTATAAATTTATAATTAATTTAACTTTTTTTAAATTAGGGCTTGCCTTTCTTATAAGATTGTGATATTGTATTATCGTATTTCGATATCGCGTTTCGATACAATGTGCATTTTAATTTCAAAATACTTAATAATAAGGAGAATAATTATGAAAAATAAAGATTTTTGCCCTTGCACAAAAAAGGATTGTGCCTTACGCACAAACTGTAAGCTGTGTGTAGCAAAACACAATATGGCTAAGCAAATTCCGCACTGCCTATTTCCAAATAATGATGGTAATCGTAGTTTGGAAAACTTTTATTTCAGTTTAAAACAATTGTACTCGGAGGAGATTAAATGAGCGCTTCTAATAACAGGATAATATGGATTGACCTACTTAAAATAGTTTCAGCTTTTTGCGTAATAATCCTGCACACATCATCACAGAAATGGTATTACACCGATGTAGCAACCACACAATGGGCAATAGTCAACTTTTATCATAGTGCTGTTAGATTTTGTGTGCCTATTTTCATTATGGCTTCAGGCGTATTTTTCCTTGACATAAATAAAAATGTGACTATTAAAAAAATATTTACCGTTAATATTCCAAAAATTGTAATAGCGTATTTATTTTGGTCAACATTATATGCAATTTACAAATACACCTTATACGGCGAAAACACTCCCGAAGGAAGACATCAAGTTTTTGATAATATACTTTTCGGAGACTATCATCTGTGGTTTCTTTTTACACTTTTAGGCCTATATGTTATAGTCCCATTACTAAGGAGAATTTGTGAAAGAAAAAAGGATATGGAGTATTTCTTATTGCTTTCACTAGTTTTCAACTTTGCTTTTAACGTAATAGAGTTAGTACCAGGCCTTGAGAATTTTGTTAATCAAATGCTATATAAATCAAACATTAACTTTGTTTTGGGATATACTGCATATTTCGTCCTTGGCAATTACCTTTATAGGGTTAGCCTCAAAATGCCTATTAAGATTGCAATATACATTTTAGGAATACTATCAACCATATACACCATCTGGGTTTCCACTTATATATCACTCGAAAGTGGCACTCCTGTGCAATCTATCTATGACAACTTAACAGTTAATGTATTCTTTATGAGCGCAGGAATTTTCTTGTTCTTCAAAGATTTTTGGGGTAACATCAAATACTCAGAAGTATCTATTAAAATAATATCCTTACTTTCCGAATGTAGTTTTGGAATATATCTTGTTCATGAAGCTTTCAACATGATAATTTTTTGGCAATTACGATTCGATTTATTTATCATGCCTGTCGCTATAAGTATTCCACTAATATCCATTTTTATCTTTTTGCTTAGCTTTTCGATTACTCTAATCATTAAAAAAATTCCTATTTTAAGGCGAATTGCTTAAAATTAAGCTTAGCCCTTAAAGTTTCTTCTCTTTTTATTAGACAGATTTTAATCTTTACATTTAAATCTCAATATAGTAAAATTATGTGAAACCAAAATTAAGGAGTAATAAATGATTTATTTTAACTGTGATTATACCGAGGGTGCAC
>CAYJFW010000108.1:1439-1684 GCA_964369895.1 uncultured Bacteroidales bacterium | reverse complement strand
TATCAATTATTGCAAGATTTTTATCAATACCAACCTTATTTACAAATTCAACCTCTGGATAAGTCATTTTAAAAGCATCATCTGACACAAGTCTTTGTCTTAAAACAGCAATAATCATCACAAATGATATAAGTGTGATAAACATAAAACAAAAACGTTTAAACTTTATTAAAAAGTTATGTATTTTCATAAGAAAGACCCATATATTTAAATTAGGTATATTATAACAAATTTTTTTCTTTTTT
>CAYJFW010000108.1:0-1429 GCA_964369895.1 uncultured Bacteroidales bacterium | reverse complement strand
TAAGAACAATATTAAAAAAATTTAAGTTTAAGGATATATAAATGGGAAAAATAAGAATATACACAGAAAAAAACCTGAGAAAACAGAGTCTTTTAAGAATAGAGGATGATAATTTTCATTATATAAAAAATGTGATGAGACTTAAAAAAAATGATAAGTTTTCTATATTTAATGGAAATGATGGTGAATTTGAATGCAATATTCTTGAAATAAATAAAAAAGATTTACAAGTACAAATTGGAAATAAAACAAGAAATATTGATACTGAATTTATAAGAGATACAGAACTTATTTTTACCCCAATCCGTCATTCAAGACAGGATTTTTTAATTGAAAAAGTTACAGAACTTGGCATTAAAACTTTATCCCCAATTATAACTCAAAACACATCTGTAAAAAATATAAATATTCAACGAGCAAATATAATATCAAAAGAAGCAACTGAACAATCAACAAGACTTTCAAAACCAACCATTAATAAACTTGAAACTTTTGCAGAAAAAATTTTCAAATTTGATTTTGAAAAAAGAACTCTTATATACCTTGATGAAAGACAAAGTGAAAATGAAAATACTGTTAAAATTTTACAAAAATACAAGGATACTCCAATTTCATTTTTAATAGGACCAGAAGGAGGTTTTTCAAAAAACGAATTTGAAATACTTTCAAAAACAAAAGCCATTGGAATAACCCTTGGGAATTTAATACTTCGTGCAGAAACAGCAGGAATTGTAATAACATCATTATATAATATTGGAACAGAGGTGAAATAATATGTCAAACCTAACCTTATCAGAAAAAAAATTAAGATTAAAAGAATTAACAAAACTTCTTAATAATTATGATATTGAATATTATGAAAATGATGAACCATCAATAAGCGATGCTGAATACGACGTAATTAAAAACGAAGCATTAAATCTTGAAAAAGAATTATCAAACGGAGATTTATTTGGCGAATTAATTGTAAGTAAAAAAATTGGAAGTAGCGCAAAATCAGGCTTTAAAAAAATAACTCATTCTGTTCCTATGTTATCTCTGGAAAATCTTTTTAATGATAATGATTTAACAGAATTTTATAAAAGATTAAAAAAAGATTTAAGCTTAACCGAATTTGAAGTAATCGCAGAACCAAAAATTGACGGGCTAAGCTTTTCTGCCAGATATGAAAACGGAAAATATATAAGTGCAGCAACAAGAGGTGATGGAAGCATAGGCGAAGATATAACAGAAAATTTAAAAACAATAAAAACTCTTCCTCTTGAAATTAAAAATGCCCCTGATGTTTTAGAAATCCGTGGCGAAGTTTATATGTCAAAAGATGATTTTATTAAATTAAACGAAGAACAAGAAAAAAACGGAAAAAAACTTTTTGCAAACCCAAGAAATGCAGCAGCAGGATCTCTGCGTCAACTTGATGCAAACATAA
>CAYJFW010000107.1:0-1698 GCA_964369895.1 uncultured Bacteroidales bacterium | reverse complement strand
TGATGAGGAAGGAAAATATTATCTTCATGATGTTGAATATCTTTACCATTCAGATATGGAGGATGTTTCATCTGCTGATGAACAATGTGTTAAAGTTACAGAATTTTTAAAGCGTAATAATATTCCTGTTATAAATGTTGAAAGTAATGGTATTGGTAAATTTTTACCAGAGTTTTTGAAAACAAAGCTTCGTGAAATGAGAGTTAGTGCAACAGTTGTTTCAAAAACATCAAAAATTTCAAAAGTTTTAAGAATTTTAGATGCGTTTGATGTTATTACATCTGCTGGATATTTATTTGTTAATGAAAAAGTTAGAAATACACCTTTTATTTCTGAATTTATGGAATGGAATGTTGATAGTAAGGCTCATGATGATGGGCTTGATAGTGTAAGTGGTGCAATTTTGACTATGCCTGTGAAAATGCCTGTTTCTACTATAAATAGAGTTTTTCTTAATAGGCGTTTAAGAGGTGGGAGTTTTAGAGTTAAAACAGATTTTAAAATATGACAAAAAATAAACAAAAATATATTGACAAATTTATTTTTTAAGTATATATTTTACTTATGAAACGAAAAAAAGGTGTCATTATGAACGCAGAACAAAAAAGATATGTTATTGTTTTTACAGGTTTATTATTGATATTTTTAGGCGGAATTTTATTTTTAAATAAACCTTCCGAATCTGAAAAAACAATGATTGTTAAAACTATTTCTAAGGTTACAGAGGAAAAATCTTCTAATCAATTTGTTCCTTATGAAAGACCAACAAAGCTTAATCATACATATTATTCAGAGCTTTCTATATCTTCTGATGAAGGTATTAAAGAATATGATGGTGATAAATATATGGATGAATTCCGTGTTGTTTGTAGTGGTAAAAATTGTAAAAAACAAATTTTAACTTCAAAAAATTCTTTTGTTTTTAATAAAACTTCTTCTCATAAAAAGAAAGTTGAAGTTGTGAAAAAAGATGTTGTGTTTAGTAAAGGTAATTTAAACCATTTAAAAGAAAATGTAAAAATTGTTGGAAATTTATATGTTAAAGATATTAATTTTTTAAAAATACCAAAGAATTTTAAGGTTATTGGAAATGTTTATGTTATAAATTCTGAAGGTCTTACATTTATGGGTAATAATTTTATTGATGGTCATATTTATGTTCAAGGTAAAGGAAGTATTAGAGCCTTTCCAAAAACAGTTAGAATGACCGGTCAAATATTTATATAATTTTTTGTTAGTATTGATGTTAGAGTGTCTTTAAAAGGCACTCTTTTTTTATTTAAAAGGAGATAAAAAATGGAAAAAGATTTTATGGATTTCGAAAATATGTTAGAAACAGGATTAAATTTGAAAAAAGATTTGGATGTTATTCCTTATTATTTCGTTAAAACATTTAATACGGATCAGGGGAGAAAAGTTCTTTCTTATCTTGTTTCTATTACTCTTAATAGATATCTTCCTGCTTCTTGTTCTGATGAAGAGCTGAGGTATTTAGAAGGGCAGCGTTATTTGGTTAGTTTTATTTATAATATGATAAAAAAAGGAATGAATAAAAATTTATAAGAAATAAATGATATTTTAAAATTTTTTGTTGTTTTTTTTGAATTTTAACTTCTTTTTATTTTTTTTTAATTAATTTAAAATATTTTTATTGTTGAAATTATAAATAGAAAGGAGAAGGTTATGACTAAATCCGTT
>CAYJFW010000106.1:0-1730 GCA_964369895.1 uncultured Bacteroidales bacterium | reverse complement strand
ACTTATTGTCCTGTTGTTAAGAAAGAAGCATTGAAGAAAAAAGAAAACTTACAACCTTTTTGTTCTGTAAATGATATAGAAGTTGGTGAAAATGATTTGGGACCTTGGAAACAAATAGTTGTTGCATTTGAAAAGCTTTTTAAACAATTTAGAAGGTTTATTTATGTTGGTGCGGTATTTTTCCTTTTATGGCTTTTTGTAAAGGCTGCTTATGAAGGTGAAATGAAATGGACACATTTGGGTATTTTAATTGCTGGTGTTGTGGTTCTTGCATTTGCGGAAGTGATGCTTGATATTGCTACAAACAGAGTTACAATTGAGGATGTGATTGTAGATGGGGTTTATGTTGATTGTAGGGATAGCACGCCAAACGAAGCATTTTATAAATGTTCAACTGATAGTACAGGCGCTTCGCTTTTTGATAGTAGGTACTTTTTACAGCTATCAGGAGAGATACCTGGCGATTCTCCTAAACTTAAAGGTTTATACTAGTTTTTAATGAAAAATTAAGACAAACAGTGTTTTTTTAGTTAAAAACGCTGTTTTTTTTATGTTTTTTAAGAAAATCCTTGCTTTTTTGTTGACTTATTACTTTTTTAATAGTTAGAATCAAGTTATGTGTTGAAAAACAATACATAAAAGAAAAGGTAAAATAAAAAGGAGATATAATTATGAATAAAAATGATATCATTACAGCAATCGCAGAAGCAACTGATCTTTCAAAAGTAAAATCAGCAGAAGTTGTTGATGCATTCATCAATATTGTTACAAAAGCTTTAAAGAAAAAAGAAGATGTAAAACTTATTGGTTTTGGAACTTTTTCTGTTTCAAAAAGAAAAGCTACAAAAGGCCATAACCCAAGAACTGGTGAAGAAATTAAAATACCTGCTTCAAATCAACCAAAATTTAAAGCTGGTAAAACTTTAAAAGATGCTGTAAACTAAGATTTACAAAATTTCTTAAAAGAGCCCCTCTTTAAAGAGGGGTTTTAAAATTATTAAATGGAGTTAAAATGGAAAAACAATTAGGTATTAAAATTAATTTTAAAAATATTATGAAATTTACTTGGCCAAGTATTTTCTTTATGATGTTTATTTCTTTTTATTCAATGGTAGATTCAATATTTATTGCAAGATATGTTGATACAGATGCTTTGTCTGCTGTTAATATTGTTTGGCCTGTTTTAAATGTTATTTTAGGTGTGGGGTTGATGCTTGGGACTGGAAGTGGCGCAATATGTTCAACAAATTTAGGAAGAGGTAGAAATTTAAGAGCAAAACAAGATTTTACATTTATGCTTATATTTTCTTTTGTTGCACCGATTTTGCTTAGTATTATAGGAATTATTTTTATTGAGCCTATTGTTTATGGGCTTGGAGCTGATGAGAAACTTTTTAAGTTTGGGTATGATTATATTTT
Source organism: uncultured Bacteroidales bacterium (assembly GCA_964369895.1). GTDB lineage: Bacteria > Pseudomonadota > Alphaproteobacteria > Rs-D84 > CACZYB01 > CACZYB01. The sequence goes on along the minus strand of CAYJFW010000106.1, from coordinate 311 downwards.
TCCGGTTATTTGCTTTATTCCTTTTTTTATTTTGGGTTATGTTCTTCAATATATGTTGTTGGCCGCTGGTCAACCAAAGAAATCATGTCTTTTAGTTGTAATTGGCGGGCTTTTAAATATTTTGTTGGATTATATTTTTATTCTTCATTTTAATATGGGAGCAAGTGGGGCAGGTCTTGCTACTGCTATTTCAAATTTAATTTCTTGTATTTATGGAATATATTGTTTTATGCCTTCAAAAGATATTTTGCTTAGTTTTGTAAAACCAGTTGTAAGATTTAGATTTATATTTAAAAGTATGATTAATGGAT
>CAYJFW010000105.1:0-1749 GCA_964369895.1 uncultured Bacteroidales bacterium | reverse complement strand
ATAAAATTTAATAACAGGATATGCAATAATACTATATTCCTAAAAAGGATATGATTAACAAAAAAAGCTTGCATTTTTAATAACATATGATATACTCACGCGAGTTAGTTGGCACCCTTGGAGGCCTCTAACGTTTAATTAAACAATAAAAAAAGGATAAAAAAATGTCAGATAAAGTATTATTTAAAGTCCAAAAACGTGAATTAAGTGGTAAGGGGGCCGCACGTGCAACAAGAAGAAATGGTCTTGTTCCTGCGGTAATATATGGTAATAAACAAGAACCTGAACTTATCGCTATTACACCAAAAGAACTTATAAAACAAATGCAAACAAAAGGTTTTAAAACTCGTCAATTCGAACTTGAAATCGAAGGTACAGGCAAAAAAGAACTTGCTCTATGCCAAGCAATTCAATATGACAAAGTTAAAGATACACCAATCCATGTTGATTTCTTAAGAATTGATTTAAACAAAGAAATCCATGTTGAAATTCCTTTCACTTTCTTAAACGAAGAAAGCTGTAAAGGTGTTAAACAAGGTGGTGTTTTAAATATCGTAAGCCGTACAGTAGAAGTTATTTGTAAACCAGCAGATATTATCGATACAATCGAAGTTGATGTAAAAGAATTAAATGCATCTGAATCTATTCACTCAGACAGCATTACTCTTCCAAAAGGTTTAAAATTTGCTGACCACGAAGTATTTACAATCGCAACAATATCAGCTGCAGTATCAGAAGTAACAGAAACAGATGCACCAGCATCTGCAGAAGTTCCATCAGCAGCAGATGAAAAGGCAGCAAAAAAGGCTGAAAATGCTTCAAAATAATTTTCAAAATTTTGAAATAAAAAAGGAGGCTTTTGAAAAAAAGCTTCCTTTTCTTTTGATAAAAAATAAAATAATAAAATCTATTAAATATTTTTTTGATAATAATAATTTTACCGAAGTCGACACCCCTATCCTTCAATATTCACCAGGAATGGAAGTTCACTTATCTGCTTTTAAAACAAATTTTATTGATATTACAGGAAATAACCCATCTAAACTTTTTCTTCATACATCACCTGAATTTTCAATGAAAAAATTACTTTCATTTGGATTGGAAAATATTTACCAGTTCACACATACTTTCAGAAATGAAATTATATCAAATACACATTACCCTGAATTTTTAATGCTTGAATGGTACAGAACAAATGAAAACTATACAAAACTTATGGATGATTGCGAAAATATTTTAAACGAAACTTTAAAAGCATCGGGAAAAGAATTTTTTAAATATAACAATCATAAATGTTATATGAAAAACGGAATTGAAAAATTAACAATCCAAGAAGCTTTTTTAAAATTCTGTAATTTTGACATTTTAAAAACAATTGATACCCCTGATTCACCATCAATAAAATTAATAAAAGAAGAAGGTAAAAAATTAAATATATCAATATCATCAAATGATACATGGGATGACATTTTTGCAAAAATAATGTTTGAATATATTGAACCAAATCTTGGAATTGGAAAACCAACTATACTTTATGAATACCCAATACACCAAGCAGCCCTTTCCAAGGCAAAAAATAACAATCCTAATATTGCTGAACGTTTTGAACTTTATATATGTGGGGTTGAAATTGCAAATGCATTCACAGAATTAACAGACAGAAAAATCCAAGAACAAAGATTTATAAAAGAAAGTCTTGAAAAAGAAAAAATATACGGAAAAACTTTTCCAATCGACTATGAATTTATC
>CAYJFW010000104.1:0-1790 GCA_964369895.1 uncultured Bacteroidales bacterium | reverse complement strand
GGAACAAGACCAATATTACTTGAAATACAAGCATTAGTTTCAACATCAAATTATGGAAATGCTAAACGTTCTGTTGTTGGTTATGATATTGCAAGACTTTCAATGATAACAGCAGTATTAGATGCAAGATGTCACCAAGAATTTTATTCATACGATATATTTTTAAATATTACATCTGGACTTAAAATAACAGAACCAGCAGGAGATTTAGCAGTAGCAGTAGCTCTTCTTTCTTCAAAAAATAATATTCCTGCCCCACACGATATGGCAATATTTGGCGAAATTGGATTATCAGGTGAGGTAAGACATGTAACACTTCAAGAACAAAGAGTAAAAGAAGCAATAAAACTTGGTTTCAAAAAAATTCTTATGCCAAAAACTTTAAAGAAAAAATTTGATCCACCATCAGACGTTAAAATTATTGAAATAGGCAATGTCCAAGACATAATTAAGATGTTTTTGAAATAAATGGTGGGATAGAGAGGAAGAAAATTTCTACGGGTAACTCTATCCCATATAAAAGCGGTTTATTTTCCTTTTCTACAGAAATGATATTATATTCTTATTATTAAGTCAACATATTTTAAATATCTTGAAAAAGCCTGTATTTTGTGGTATTATTAACTAATGGAGATATAAAATTGTTTACATTTATTGATTTTATTTTTATCACAGCAGTGATTCTTTCATCCGTTCTTGCATATAACGGTGGGTTAATCGATGAATCAATTTCTATTGTAATATGGGTTGGAACTGCATTTTTAACAAAATATTTATTTCCTCTTATTGAGCCTCAATTTGCAGGTATTTTTGGAAACAGCTCAATGTTTTCTGCTATGTCTGCTTATATTTCAGTTTTTGTAGTTATAATAATGGTTTTATCATTTTTAAATAAAACATTAACATCAAAAATTCATCATACAAACTTTGGAAGCATTGATAAATCATTAGGATTCTTTTTTGGTTTTATAAGAGGAATTCTTATAATGGCAATTGTTTACATTATTATTTTATGGTTTATTCCAAATCCAAATGTAAGACCAAATTGGATTGAAGATGCAAAATCAAAGCCAATATTAAAAGTATCATCAATGTTTATATCTGCACTTCTTCCATCAACAGATAATTTTGATGAAATAAAAGAAATAATAGAAAATGATATGAGCGGTTCTGAAATAGAAACATTTGAAAAATTATCAAAACCACAAGTTGAAATTAAAGATGATAATTCATCAGCAGAAAATGGATATAAAGATTCAGAGATAAGAGATTTAGAAAGACAACTTCAACAACTTCAAGACATAGAAGACAGCATCAATCCTGTTGATTTAGAATTAAAAGATTTATAAACTTAAAATCCTATTTACTGTTAATTATAATTCTGTTATAATTGAAAAAAACGAGGGATGATTTATAATGCAAAAATTTAAAATTTTACCGGGAAGACCATATCCTCTCGGGGCAAATTATGATGGTAAAGGAACTAACTTTGCCCTTTTTTCACGAAATGCAGAAAAGGTTGAATTATGTCTTTTTGATAATTCTGGAAAAAAAGAAATACAAAGAATTGAACTTTCTGAATATACAGATGAAGTATGGCATTGCTATATACCAGATATTAAACCAGGCGCTCTTTATGGTTATCGTGTGTATGGAAAATATGATCCAAACCAAGGTCATCGTTTCAATGGGAATAAACTTTTAATTGATCCATATGCAAAAGCAATGTTTGGAAAAATTATTTTTTCATCTGCTCTTTTCCCTTATAAATTATCAAGCCCACAAAAAGA
>CAYJFW010000103.1:0-1794 GCA_964369895.1 uncultured Bacteroidales bacterium | reverse complement strand
TCAAAGTTCAAAAATTCTTTGACGATGAAAAAAATGCAACTATAACATCTGTTGACCATTTATCTGAAAAACAAAGAGTAGCTGAAATAGCAAGAATAATTTCAGGTGATAAAATCACTGACGAAGCTCTAACCGCAGCAGAAAAATTATTTACTATGTCAACTAAGGCTTAAACGAATTTAGTCTTATTGAAAAAATTAAAAAATTTTCATAAAATAATTCTATGAAAAAAATTATTGTTAATGACAAAATGCAAAAAAATTATTCTTATGAACTAAGTGAACCAATGGGTAAAAATTTCGCCCCTAATTTCAAACCAGAATTAACTCCAAAAGAAATGTTAAAACTTGGCATATTCGAAGGTAAATACCTAACCGACTGTAAAAATGAATTCCCAAGCGACTGGTTTAAAAATGCAAAACTATCACCTTTAAAACCTAATCCTGAACTAAACTATTTCAAAATAAAATCAAGACAACCACTTTCTATATGGCGCCAAAAGGGATGGATAATTGAACCTGACCCAAGAGGATGGTTTCAATGGTATTGCAGATACTATATGGGAAGAAGGATTGACACCGTTGATAAAAAACAAATATCTCGTTGGAATTCTTTTAAACGACATAAAAAACAAATCGAAAAAAATTGTGACAGTCTTGATATGACCTGCCGTCCAAAACAAAGACAGGCCTTACTCCAATGGGCATACAACCCTCTTATATAATTGACTCAATTTTTAAATTATGATAGAATAAAATCCTACTAATTTTTAAAAGGAGGAAAGAATATGTTCTGTTCAAATTGTGGTAAAAAAATAAGCCCTAAGGCAAAAGCTTGCCCAAACTGTGGTCACCCAACAAAATCTGTTGATTTAGATAAAAACAAATGGGTTGCATTTTTATTATGCTGGTTTCTGGGTCTTCTAGGAATACATAGATTTTATATGGGCAAAAACGAAAGTGGTGTTGCAATGTTAATTTTAACGCTAACTTTTTTTGGCATATTTATAACAATGATTTGGTCAATCGTGGATTTAATAAGAATACTAATAACCCCACAAGAAAGATTTAACGAATTAATGAATAAATAAGGAAAAAAAATAAAATGATGCAGAAAATAAAAAACTTTTTAACAAGCCCATGGGTTTTATGGACTTTAATTATTTCAATGGTATGGAAATTATTTACTACTGGTGGACTTTTTATAGATACAATAAATTTTAGCAGACAATATTTAATGGAAAAAACAGGTGAAAATTCCTGGACTTCATTAAATATATCATTCACTCCATCACAAATAATGCAAAATATGTATAAAATTGAAGAACATTTTATAAATATATTTTTTAATGGATTTATAGAAATATTAATGATTATTGCTTTTTTATCATCTCTTCTATACTTTATTATAAACAAAAAAAGAAAAGGTTTAGATATACGAACTGAAAAAGAAAAAAAACAAGACAATATTTTCTGGATAGGTTTTGTAGCTTTAATTATTACGAACCTATATATACTTAATTTATTTAACATAGATAATAAAGTAAAAGATATTATATATTATGCATCTATATATACATATTTTTTCTTATACATAAAAAAAACATCAACCCAAAGAAAAAAACTTAATTACAGCAATGTAACAAAATTTGAAAACAAAATATCTGGGATACTATCTAAATTATTTTTCCTTTTATTATTTTCTGATACAATAAGTTCTTTTTTAGGATATAAAGGTGGAAAATTTTATCATCAATTAACAAGTAATACAAGGTTGTTTTTAGTAGGATCATTA
>CAYJFW010000102.1:0-1840 GCA_964369895.1 uncultured Bacteroidales bacterium | reverse complement strand
TACAGATTTACAGCTTAAAAAAATTGCAAAAGAAATGCTAAATATAAAGTATGGTTTCTCTCCTACTTTATCAAAAATCACTCTACTAGAACCCACAGAAGATAAAAATAGTTTCGCAGTAAAAACAGGAATTAAAAAATATCAAATAAATTTCGAGACAGACAAGTACGGTCATCACTGGCTTAAAAGTCTTAATCAGATTGAGGAGGAATACTAAATGAAAGAGATAACAACACTAAGCACAATTATTAAAAATGTAAAAAACGAGGGATATTACACGTGTAAATGTTCAGATGTGCTAGTCGGTGAATTTAATGAGTATGCAGAAAAACATAATTTACCTTGGGCTTGTAAAGCTATAAGAAATGGTTTTGCGTTTGCAAGTAGCCTTTATGAATTATTTAATTAAAAATAAGGAGCATGCAGAAATGACAATTATTAAACATCAGTCGTTACTTGACTGTAACGTACAAAAACTTTGTGTTCAAAAAGACTATTTTACCTGTGGAGCAAACGAAGAGTATTTTAAAATGTTTGACTACATTAAAGAGGTCTCAAAAAAGGAGAATATGAAAATGTCAAAAATAATAGCAATAGCAAACCAAAAAGGCGGTATCGGTAAAACCACTACCGCTGTAAACCTTGGAATAGGTTTAGCAAGACACGGAAAGAAAGTTTTACTTATAGACGCTGACAGTCAAGGGAGCCTATCACTTTCACTAGGTATCCAAGATACCGATGAAATTAATAACGGTCTAGCTAATGCAATGCAAGCTATAATTGACGATGATGAAAATTATGACTTCAACTCCCCTATCCTTTCGCACGATGAGGGAGTTGATTTTATCCCTTCAAACATTGAGCTTTCTGGACTTGAAATAAGGATTATATCTGTAATGGGCAGAGAACAGATTTTTTCTCTTTTATTGCAAAAGTACACTTCAAACTATGACTACATCATAATTGACTGTATGTCCTCGCTTGGAATAATCACATTTAATGTACTAGTTGCAAGTGATGAAGTTATAATCCCCACACTGGCACAGCTACTTTCTACAAAAGGAATACAGGCACTGATATCGACCATAGCAATGGTTAAAAAACGACTTAATCCAAAGATAGAAGTTGGAGGTATTTTAATTACCATGATGCACTCAGTAAGTACTTTCCAAAAAGAAGTAAAAAGAGTTGTAAAAAACACTTATGACGACAAAATCAAAATATTCGACACCTCTATCCCCACATCGGTTAAAGTTGCCGAAACTACTGCCTATGGAAAGAGTATTTATCAGTATGACAAAAAAAGCAAGGTCGCACAAGCTTATGAAAAATTCACTGAGGAAGTTATTTTAAAATGTGATTTTGAAAATTCAGCAAGCGAGGCAGAGGAGAAAAATTGATGATGTGGTTTACAAGTAATATACATTATATTATAATATCTCTCGGGGTGATATTATTGTTAACCTTTTTTGTCTCAAAATTTTGGGAGGCTATGTCAAATAAGTATTTTTCTTTATTTGTCGTTATGATATTAGGAGTAAGTATAACTACATTTATTCCATGCATGACACTTATGGTAGTGCAAATAATTTTCATAGATATTATGGCAATACTATTATCAATATTTTCACTAATCATATTTTTAATTACAACTTATTTTGGACTAAAAAAAACAAAGACTATTACATCAAGTTGTATAAGTTGTGATTTTTTACGGCAGTTGTTTTTTTGCACATTCTTTATTTCGTTTAGTGCATTTATACTGATTTTGGAATTTCTAAAAATTGACATAGGTTTCTTAGTTGAAATAAAATTATACATATATATAATAGCTGCGATT
>CAYJFW010000101.1:0-1842 GCA_964369895.1 uncultured Bacteroidales bacterium | reverse complement strand
AATGATTAGTAATAGAGAAAAAATTATAAAAAAATTTAATCTTAATACTAATATAAATAAGTTTGTTTTTGCAAAAACGTTATTTGCTTTTTCCCCTCTTTTAACTGATGAATTATTAAAATCTGTTGCAAATGTTATTATGAACAGATTTTTTTTTGATGTTGAAATTGATGAAATAGAAAATATTGATATTATTAAGATTATGACTTCTTCTTTTTTTCCTTGTTGGAAAAATTCTAAAAAAATGGATTTAATTGATACAAAATCATTACACTTTAAAAAATGTTTAGATATAGCAAATTTAGCTTTGTCTGGAAAATTAAAAGATAATGTAAATTTTTCAATTGGATTTCATAAATCTAATGAAAGGCCTGTGTGGGCAACAGGTCTTGTTCCTAATATAGTTATTGATGATTTTTATTTTTACAATAACTGTGCCTAATTTTAAATTTAAATAAAGGAGTACGAAATTGAGTATTTTAAATGGTGGATTTTTATCTGATAAAAAAACTTTGATAACAGGAATTGTTGCAACTATTTCTTTTGTTGCAGCTTATTTAGTTGGAGATATTGCTTTGGTTGATTTGCTTCAAGTTGCTCTTCCTCTTGGTGGAGTTATTTTTATGGGAAATGAAATTACAACTAGTTTGCAAACAAAAATTGATGAATTAAATTCCAAAAAAAAATAGGTTCTATTATGTCAAAAATTTTAGATGTGTTGAAATTGTTTGTAAAAAAATCTCATCTTAAATATTTTGCCATTATAGATGTTATAAAATATTTTAAAGATAAATTTTTTAAATAAGGAGGCTTAAATGGATAAGCAAGTTAAAAAAACAAATGTTGAAGATGTAAAATCAGAAATGCAAACTCAAAATCCTGTTAATAAAACAGAAGTTGAAAATTATAAAAATGATAATGGTATTGATGTTTTGGATTTAGCTCTTAAAACAGATGATGTAAAAAAAGAATATAAAATTATTCTTAATAATAAATTTATTCAAATTGACGAAAGTATAAATAAAAGACTTATGGATGCTGGATTTTCGAACGAACAAGCTCAGCTTGTTTATAATCTTGCAGGCGAAGTTTTAATTCCAAAGATAAAAGAAATTATGGAGGAATTCCGCGCATATAAAGAGCTTTCAAAACTAGAAAGTTATTTTGGTGGTGAAGAAAAGTTTGATGAAATTTCAAGACAAATTTCTTTATGGGCAGAAAAAAATCTGCCAACAGAAATTTATTCTTCTTTGAATTCTTCTTTTTATGGTGTGATTGCTCTTTATAATATGATGACAAATGGTGATCCAAAAGTTATGATTATTTACCTAATAAATTTAAGAAGATCGTTAATGATAAAAAATTAAAAGAGATGATGAATGATCCAAGATATTGGAGAGATGGTGATAAAGATTTTATAAAAAAAATAGAAGATGGTTTTAAATATCTTTATGGTCAGGAATAAAATTATTTTTTTTAAAATAAAATTTTTATTTTTTTTCTTTTTTAGTATTGAAGTCTTTTTTTTTATATGATATAATACATATGTCTTTTGTTTAATGAGGAGAGAAATATGTTTAAAAGTATAATGAAAAAAACAGTTAAAAAAGCACCTGCTAAAAAAGCTGTTGCAAAACCAGCAGCGAAAAAAGCACCTGCTAAAAAAGTTGCTGCAAAACCAGTTGCGAAAAAAGTAGTGGCTAAAAAACCAGTTGCAAAAAAAGTAGTAGCTAAAAAAGTAGTAGCTAAAAAATCAGTAGCAAAAAAAGTTGTAGCTAAAAAACCAGTTGCGAAAAAAGTTGTAGCAAAAAAAGTAGTGGCTAAAAAACCAGTTGCAAAAAA
>CAYJFW010000100.1:1702-1937 GCA_964369895.1 uncultured Bacteroidales bacterium | reverse complement strand
AAGCAAAAAAAGAAGTTGTAGAAACAAAAGAAATTGTTAAAGAAGAAGTAAAACAAGATGCTAAAGAAGAAATATCTGCATTAAGAGAAGATGAAAAAGTAGCAGTTATTGTTCCTCCTCCTGCAAAAACTGATAGCGTTATTGATATTACATCTTCATCTTATAGCTCTTCATCAATAGAACTTAGTGAACCAGATGAATTTGAATTAGCTGTAATGGAAGCGCAAAACGCAAG
>CAYJFW010000100.1:0-1692 GCA_964369895.1 uncultured Bacteroidales bacterium | reverse complement strand
TCAAACAAAAATTGAACCTGCTGTAAAAAAAGATATGTCAGAAACAAAAGAAGCAAGTGAAGTTTCAAAAACATTTGATAAAAAATTAAATGTAAAACCAATTGAAGAAGTAAAAGACATTACTTTCCTTTCAACAATTGTTTATCATTCAAACGGCAAAGCTGATATTTCAACTAAAGATATGACAGCTCTTAAAAATGTTGTGAAATTTACAAAAGAAAATAACGGTATTATTCGTATTGTTGGTAATTCATCAAGCCGTTCAAGAAATATGAAAGAAATCCAAAATAAACTTGTAAACTTTGATTTATCTTTCCTTCGTGCATCAAAAGTTAGAGATACACTTATAAAACTTGGAATGGATAAAAATAAAATATATATAACTGCAGCAGCAGATACAGAAAAAATTGTTGAAGAAAATATGCCAATTAATGAAGCAATAAACAGAAGAACAGAGATTTATATAAATTATTAAGTTTAAGGGTAGTTAAAAACTACCTTTTTATTTTAACAGAAAGTAGATTATATATTATGATTTCCGAGCCAAATAAAAATGGTAACAAAGAATTTATTGTTGATGAAAATACATCCATCAACAAATTTCGTTGGCGCATATTTCAAAATGACGATAGGCTTGTTTCTTCTATTTCACAAAAATTTGATACCCCTGATATTATTTCAAAAATCATAACTGCAAGAAATATATCATTTGATGATGTTGAAAATTATTTAACTCCACAAATAAAAAATTTATTGCCATCACCTTTTATTTTAAAAGATATGGATAAAGCAACAAAAAGAATAATTGAAGGTATTAGAAAAGGCGAAACAATTGGCATTTTTGGTGATTATGATGTTGATGGAGCAACTTCATCAGCCGTGCTTTTCAGATTTTTATCTGATATTGGTGTGAAAAATCTTCATATACATATACCAGATAGACAAGGTGAAGGTTACGGCCTTAACAGTGATGGGCTTAAAAAATTACATTCACTTGGTTGCACTCTTGTTGTGTCTGTTGATTGCGGAATAACAGGATTCGATGCTGTTGATATGGCATCTCAGATGGGCATAGAAATCGTAATTGTTGATCATCACGAAGCAGAAGTTTCAATTCCAAATGCTGTTGCCGTTGTTGATCCAAAACGAATTGATGACGATTCGGGCCTTAATTATTTAGCCGCATGTGGTGTTGTATTTTTATTAACTGTTGCACTTAATAAAGAATTAAGAGAACAAGGTTTTTATAAAGAAAAAGATATAGTAGAACCAGATTTGTTTTCATATCTTGATTTGGTTGCTCTTGGAACAGTATGCGATGTTGTACCTCTTGTAAAGGCAAATCGTGCATTCGTTTCAGCAGGTATAAAGGTAATGTCAAAAAGACAAAATCTTGGTCTTAAGGCTTTGTGCGATGTATCAAATGTAAGTACAAGTCCAACAATATATCATCTTGGTTATGTATTAGGTCCAAGAATAAATGCAGGCGGACGTGTTGGTAATTCAACACTTGGAGCAAGCCTTCTTACAACCAAAAATCCTTTGACTGCTGATAACCTTGCTACAAGGCTTAATAATTTCAACACTGAAAGAAAAGACATAGAAGCAGCTGTTCTTGCAGATGCATTTGAAAAGGTTTCAAATTCAATAAAACCAGATGATAACTTTATTTTTGTAAGTGGTAAAAATTGG
>CAYJFW010000099.1:0-1976 GCA_964369895.1 uncultured Bacteroidales bacterium | reverse complement strand
ATTTAAAATCTTTCTTTTTTAGTTTTTCTGGATAAGCTATTGAATAACTATTATAAATATTTTGATTATAATTTTCTAAATCAATTTCTGCATAAATCCACAAAGTTTTAGTATTTAAGTCTTTAAAATTATCTAAAAAAAATATTTGTTGGAAATTTGGAGATATATATAAAATAAGATTCTCATCCCTATTTTCAACTGAATTTTCTAATCCATATAAAATTTTTTGATAAAATTGATAAGTATTTTCATCTTGCTTTTTTTCAAGCCTCTTTTGCTTTTTCAAAGCTTTTTCTGCTTCTGTATATTTCTTTTTCATAATTTATCCTATATGAATTTTAAATAATTTTACAAATTACAATCTTATTTGTCAAATACATAATTTTTTGTTTACTTTTAATATTTAAAATAATAACATCTAAGTATAACTGATAGGAAAAATTATGAAAAATATAGAAGAATTATTAAAATCACCATCAAAAAAAATAGAAGAGAAGTATTTATCATCTATGAATACACCTTTTATAAATCATTTAAAAGATTATATAATAAAAACTAATATATCTTTTAAAATTCTTTTTGAAAATAATTATATAAATGATAGTTTTATAAATGATATATCTTTTATAGTTAATACATCAAATATTAATTTTAATGAATTAAATTATAAAGAATTAATAAAAAAAATAGCTATTACTTATATAAGTTATATAAAAATAAAAAAAACAGAGTTTTATCTTTCTGCATTAAAACAAACAAATGATAATTACAATAATACAGAAGATGAGTTTCCATTAAATAAAGCTGTAAGATATGCAAAAATGGAACGACTAATGAAGGAAAAAAAATAAAAAATTTAAATTCAATATAAAAAAACAACCTCCCAAACGGGAGGTTTTATATTTAGATTTTATAAAGACGATTATTAAAATCCGCCCATACCGCCCATGCCGTTCATACCAGCCATTGACATATCTGCCTTTTCTTTTTCTGGTTCATCGGCAATCATTGTTTCAGTTGTAAGAAGAAGACCTGATACTGAGCTTGCATCTTGAAGCGCGCATCTAACAACCTTTGCTGGATCAATAATACCCATTTGAACCATATCTACAAATTCACCTGTCTGTGCGTTATAACCAAAATTTGCATCGTTATTTTCAAGAATTTTTCCAACAACAACCGCACCATCAACACCTGCATTTGCACAGATTTGTTTTATTGGTGCAGATAATGATTTACGGATAATATTAATACCTGCTTTTTGATCTTCGTTTTCAACTTCTATGCTATCAAGTATTTTTTCAGATTTTAAAAGTGCAATTCCACCACCTGCAACAATACCTTCTTCTACTGCAGCACGAGTTGCAGCCAAAGCATCATCTACCCTATCCTTTTTTTCTTTTACTTCTATTTCTGATGATCCACCAATTTTAATAACAGCAACACCACCAGCAAGTCTTGCAAGTCTTTCTTGCAACTTTTCTTTATCATATTCTGATGTTGTATTTTCAAGTGAAGCACGAATTTCGGAACATCTTGCATCAATATCTGATTTTTCACCAATACCATCGATTATTGTTGTGCTTTCCTTATCAACAACTATTTTTTTTGCAGATCCCAAAAATTCAGGTGTAACATTTTCAAGTTTCATACCCAAATCTTCTGATACAACAGTTGCATTTGTAAGTATTGCAATATCTTTTAACATTTCTTTTCTTCTGTCGCCAAAACCTGGTGCCTTTACTGCTATGATTTTAAGTCCTGCTCTAAGTCTATTTACAACCAAAGTTGCAAGCGCTTCACCTTCAACATCTTCTGCAATGATAAGCAAAGGTTTTGAGCTTTGTGCAATACCTTCCAATATTGGAAGAAGCGGTTGAAGATTTGAAATTTTACCTTCTGTGATAAGAATTGCTGGGTTTTCATATTCCGCATTCATTTTATCCGCATTTGTAATGAAATAAGGTGATAAATAA
>CAYJFW010000098.1:0-2004 GCA_964369895.1 uncultured Bacteroidales bacterium | reverse complement strand
TTGGCGCAGTGATACAACATAATTCAGCGTACGCTGAATTATGAGATGCGTTCTAAGAGCTGGAGCTTCTTCTTGCGCGCCTTTGGAGTCTGTGAGGGGGTGTAGCAGCATCCTCAAGAGCAATAAAGGCTTTGTATTGCATTTGTGTTTTATGATTCTGTCTAAAAATAAACACTCCAAACTTTTATTGATAATTATATTTTATAGATTTCCTAAAAGTAGCTTTTTCCATAATTGGTATCCTTTTTCATTTAAGTGAACCCCATCGGTAGTAAGATTCTCAGGCATAAAGCCTTCTTCGTTAACAAAATGACTATAACAATCAAGGTATTTATAAGGTGTATTGTCTGTTAGTTTTTTAAGTGCATTATTTATTTTTTTAATAGTATCATTGTTAAATGTTTTGTGCCCTAGTGTTTGGTTTTTTCCAACAGGAAGCACGCTTGAAAGTATGATACGGGGTATGCCTTGTGCTGTTGCTAGTTCACATATTTTTCTAAAGTTATTTATGAATTCTTTCTCATTAAAAGTTCTGTCACGCGCGCTATTATTAACTCCTAAAGCAATGATTAAAACATTAGCCTTTATATTTTTTAAAAGCTGAGGGGCCCATACAGTCCAATCTTCGATTTTCGAACCGCCGATGCCCATAAGAAAAATGTTTTTTTCTTTATTGTGGATAAACATACCTTCAACAAGGCTATCACCCATAATGAGAATATCGCATTGTTTAGCTTGAAGAGTTTGTCTTTCAAGCATTGATTTACGCTGTGTTCCATAATTTATCATAAATGTACCTGTGTAATAATGGCTTATCCTTCCTATATATAAGATACTTACAGTAAAAACTATTAAAGCTAATATATAAATAAAATATTTTTTTTTTATACGCATAGCTATGCTCTTTTGTAATTTGATATATATATTATTATATATTTTAATTTTTTTGACATCCATTTTTCATAAAGAGTACATACATATGAAAGCAGTATGACTATTGCAAGAAGCGTGAATATTATACAATACTTATTCATATATTTTTCCATAATATCCATATATATGAAACCTATATTGTGATGTAATAAGTACATAGGATAGGATAAGGCTCCTAAAATAATATATAATTTTCCATATTTATGCATATGAACTTTTTTTAAAGATATTAATGTCATGACTGCAAAAATTACTGTCACTATTAGTATAGATACATTTAAAGATAATAAAGTGCTATAAGTATCCGCAATAATACCGATTCTATTTGATAATTTTATAATGCTTATCAAATATGTTGTTAATAGCAGGGTTATAAATTCTTTTCTAACTCCGTCTTCTCTTATTTTATAAAATATAGCCCCTGCAATGAAATAGTGCGACCAGTCTAAAATAAACCAATTTTCAATTGTCCAAGGAATATTTATAACTAAATTAGATGCAGATAGTATAGCCCAAATATATAAAAAATAAATTAAATATTTTTCTTTTTTTATCAGCATAATTAGATATATGAATATATAAAATTTAATTTCAACGTATAATGTCCAGTAAACCCCGTCAATATCAGGAACTCCTAAAAAGCCAGCAAGCATTGTCAAATTTAGTATATACTGCCAAAAATTAAAATGAAATATTTCAGAACCTAAGAAATAGCATATGAGTGCTGTAAAACTGACACCAAACCAAAAGCAAGGATATAGACGTACACAGCGTGATTGAAAAAATGTTGTAGGTGTTTTGTTCTGTATAGACATGAGAATCACAAAACCGCTTATAATGAAAAAAAGATCTACTCCGAAAAAACCATATTTAGAAAATAGACTTAATTCTTGAAACTCAAAGGAATATAATTCGTAATATTTTCCCCTAAAAGTAGTGTGAAAAAAGAATACAGTGATAGCTGCGATGAATCTCAAGATGTCAATTTCATAAATTCTATGAGGTCTATTCGGCATTTTATAACCTTTTTGTAATACTTTTTATGTAAATAGTACTAATTAGAAGCTATCT
>CAYJFW010000097.1:328-2008 GCA_964369895.1 uncultured Bacteroidales bacterium | reverse complement strand
GTTTTATTGATGATGTTAAAAATTTCACAACAGTTGATAAACAAAACAAAGAACTTAAATCAGAAATATCAGATTTAAAAGAACAACTTAATTATTTTAAACAAGTAGAATCACAAAATAATGAGCTTAAAAAACTTGCTTATTATAAAACAAATACGATAAATTATCTTCTTTCAACAAGGGTTTTGGCTTCAACTGGATCTGGTTTTTCCCATTCTTTTATTTTGGATGCAGGAACAAAAGATGGTGTTGAAAAATACCAAGGAGTCCTTGTAAACGGATATTTGGTTGGCCAAGTTATATCAAGTGGAACAAATTATTCCCGTATGATTTTGACAACTGATGCAACATCAAAAATACCTGTTCAAATTGAAAGAACTAGGACTCGTGCTTTTTTAACTGGAAATAATACTAATTACCCTCAGCTTGTTCATTTTGAAAATCAAGAACCTGTTCAAGTAGGAGATGTGGTTATAACATCTGGTATGGGATCAAAGCTTGCTTTTGGAATACCTGTTGGAATTGTTGGAAGTATAAGTGAAGAAAACGGTATAATTGTTCAACCATTTGTTGATAGTTCAGATATTGAATATGTGAAAGTATTAAAAACATCACATACAAAAGGTGTAAAAGATTTTATAAAAGAAACATCTTTGAAAGATGAGGAATAGGTTTGGTAAAAAAGTCAAAATATAAATGGTTAAAATCTTTTATGGCTTCTAAAATACCATTTTTAAGTTCTTTTTTTATACTTGTTTTATCTTTTTCAATACCAACGTTTTATAATGTAAAACCTATGCTTGTTTTAATACCTATATTTTTCTGGGGAATGAAAAAAGCAGCGTATTTTGATTTTATATCTGTTATGCTTTTTGGATTTATCCAAGATTTTATGGATGGAACCCAATTTGGGTTTAATATGTTTATGTTCTTAACTATATATTTTATGGTATATTATCAAAAAATTTTACCTCTTGATACATCGTTTACCATGTCATATATTGGATTTAGTACAATAACATTTGTATTATTTTTAATGAAATATTTTGTTATTTCAATTATGTTTGTAAATAATATAGACTTTTTTTCAATTATTCTTAGCTGGGCAATACTTATATTATTTTATCCAGTTTTGAATTGGTTGCTTGTAAAAATTAATGATAAAATAGTGAGTAAATATTAATGCGTGATGCTGAACTTATTAAAATATTTAATAGACGTGCCTTGCTGGTTGCAGGAGGGCAGCTTTTTTTATTTTCTATTTTAGCAGGAAGACTTTATCAACTTCAAATACTTGATAGTGATAAATACAAAAGATTGTCTGAAAAAAATAGTGTTAGAATAAAATTAATCCCCCCTCCTCGTGGTATTATTGCGGACAGAATGGGGGTTGAAATGGCTGTTAATGTTAATAGTTATGGTATACAAATGATACCTGAAGAAATAAAAGCTCAAGGTATGGATGTTGAAGAGATACTTGCTAAAATTTCTGAACTTATTCCTCTTAGCGATAAAGAAAAAGCAAAAATCCTTAAAAATATAAAAAGAAAAAGAGCTTTTTTCCCTGTGTTTGTGAAAAATAATTTGGGATGGAATGAAATGGCCAAAATTCAAGTAAAAAACCTTGATTTCACAGGTGTTTCCGTTGAAGAAGGCAAAAGAAGACATTATCCATTTGAT
>CAYJFW010000097.1:0-318 GCA_964369895.1 uncultured Bacteroidales bacterium | reverse complement strand
CACCTATACTTTCCCTTCCTGATTTTAAAACAGGTAAAGCTGGTGTGGAAAAATTAATGGATAAAGAATTAAGAGGAAAAGCTGGTGAAACAATTCAAGTTGTAAATGCAACTGGACGTGTTATTGAAACTTTGGAAGATAAAAAAATTAAAACTGTTCCTGGGCAAAGAATAAATCTTACTATTGATAAAAGACTTCAAGAATATGCATATGAACGAATCAAAGAAGAAAGTGCAAGTGCAATTGTAATGGATATTTATAATGGCGAAATTTTAGCAATGATTCCAGTTCCAGGTTATAATCCAAATATATTTTTAT
>CAYJFW010000096.1:0-2055 GCA_964369895.1 uncultured Bacteroidales bacterium | reverse complement strand
TGGAAATTGTTTCTCTGTTTATCATATGATAATTATCTTTTGTTGCAGGACAGCTAAGACTTATTATATCTGATTCTTTATATATTCTTTCCAAATCTGTATATTCACAAATACCATTATCAGCCAAACTTTGATTTGGATATAAATCATACGCAAGAACCTTACATCCAAATGCATTTACAAGTTTTGCAAAATGACGACCAATTGCTCCTGTTCCAATAACACCAACATTTTTCCCATATAAATCAACTCCAACATCTTCGCCAACATTTACAATACCATGTTTAAGGTTTTTTTGTGCAAAACTGTTATTTCACCATACCCAACAACATTTGAAACTTTTATATTATGTTCTTTTGCATAATCAAGATCAACATTATTATATCCTGTTGAACGAGTTGCAATTTGTTTTAAATTTTTAAATTTTGAAAGAAGCTCTCGTGTTAATCTTGAATAAACAAATGTTGAAATAATATCTGTTGTTTCAAAATAAGGTGTAAGTTCAGCTTCATCAATATCATTTAAACTTTTTTCAAAAAGTATATATTCACAGCCTTCTGGTGCTGGATGTTTGTCTAAATATTTTCTTGTTATATCATCAATATCACAAAATAAAATTTGCATTTTTTACTCCTTTATTTATATTGCATTTTATCATTGGCTATTGTATCCTATTTTTAAGGTTTAAACAATAGGAAAATATTATGAAAAAAACATTTATTATATCATTTATATCTTTTTTAATTTTATTTGGTTTTATAAGTTACCTAGTAAATAAAGAAGAGAAAGAAACAATCAAAGTACAAGAAATTTCAAAACCAGATTTTTTTGAAGAAAATTTCCCTCTTAAAAAAATAAGCAGTGAATATTTCATAAATGATTTGGCTTATAATAACGAAGATAATTTTTTAAAACATCCTTTTTATCATAAGTTTGGAATAAATGAATGTTATGTTCATATTGACATCTATCCAAATATGTTAAAATTAGAAGAAATTTTAAAGAAAAAGAATTTAAAAGCAGTTTTTTTTGATTGTTTCCGCCCGCATGAGGCGCAACAGTATATGTGGTCTTTTAAACCAGATCCAAAATTTGTTGCCAATCCATATAAATGGGGATCACTTCATTCAAAAGGTTTAGCAATTGATGTTGGTCTTGCAACTATGGATGGGAAAAAGTTGGAATTTGCAACAGGTGTTGATCATTTTGTTGAAGCATCATCACATGATTACAAATGCAAAGATTTTGAAAAACATAAATGTGAAAACAGAGCTCTTTTAAAATCAATAATGGAAGAAATAGGATTAAGAGGTATCAAACACGAATGGTGGCATTATCAATTAAAAGGAAATACAAAAAAATATCCATTAATAAAGGTATGTGAAAAAGAAGGAAGCATTTGTTACGGTCAAGATTTTACTAAAAGAAAATAAAAAACCCCCTCTATTTACGAGGGGTTTATTTTTTATTGAAGGCCCATTTTTTGAATAAAATTTTGCCTTAAATCATCAATCATCTGACCATCTTTTTTATCTAAGTACCAAAATTTCCAACCATTGCATGATGGAAAGTTTTGAAGCTTTGCTGCAACCTGATGAATTGATCCTTGAATATCATCTGATTTAATACTTCCATCTGCAAGAATTTTTGCTTTAAAAGATTTTTTTTCATCTGTTAAAACATCACCTGGTTTTAAAATTCCATATTCAATTAAATTTCCAAATGGTACACGTACCATTTTTTTCTTTTCTGTTACTTCAACAGTATCAAATTCTTTAACAGCATCAATTCTTTTTCTTGCTGCTTCAACATATTTTTTATCTTGTTCAATACCTATAAAATTTCTTCCTAATTTTTTTGCAACCGCACCTGTTGTTCCTGACCCCATAAATGGATCAAGTATAACATCACCAACCTTTGTTGACGAAAGTATTACACGATGAAGAAGTGATTCAGGCTTTTGTGTTGAAGGTAATTTTTCACCTTTATCATCTTTTATTCTTTCACCGCCCGTGCAAATTGGAAGCCCCCAATCAGAACGCATTTGCAAATCAT
>CAYJFW010000095.1:0-2123 GCA_964369895.1 uncultured Bacteroidales bacterium | reverse complement strand
TTGATTATCTTGAAGAAATCGTAGAATTAACAGACGCTGTTATGGTTGCTCGTGGCGACCTTGGTGTTGAAGTTGAACCACAAATGGTTCCAGTTCTTCAAAAAAGAATGATTAAAATTTGTCGTGATAAAAGAAAACCTGTTGTTGTTGCAACACATATGCTTGAATCAATGATTGATAACACATTCCCAACACGTGCCGAAGCATCAGACGTTGCAAACGCTGTTTATGAATGCACAGACTGTGTTATGTTATCAGCAGAAACAGCACAAGGTAAATACCCTGTTGACGCTGTAAAAATGATGTCATCTATCATTAAACAAGTTGAAAATGACGAAGAATACAAAAAATATGTTTCATCATTCACAAGCGACATCAAAGCAAATACTTTAAGTGATGTTATGACTTCTGCTGCTGCTGATATTACAAAAAAAACAGATGCAAAAGCTGTATTCACATATACAACAAGTGGAACAACTGCAATCACTATGTCAAAACAAAGACCAGAATCACCAATCGTTGCTGTTACAACAGATGATAAAGTTGCAGGTCGTGTTGCAATGTGCTGGGGTGTTACACCAAAACTTGTTGAAGAAACAAACAGTGATAAAATTGATGACCAAGCAAAAACTATTGCAAAAGAAATGGGTATTGCAAAAGAAGGTGATGAACTTGTTCTTACATTTGGTAAAGGAACAGCAACTTCAAAATCTCTTTTCACAGAAGGTTCAACAACTTTATTAAGCGTTATAAAAGCATAATTGTTTTTATAATTAAAATTAATACCTCTCTTTTAAGGGAGGTATTTTTTTACCTAGATTTTTACATCAAATTATTATATAATAAAAAAATCATAAGGAGAGGACATGAAAAAACTTAAAATAGGTTTACTTGGTTGCGGAAGAATTTCTGATTACCATTTTGATGCAATTAAAAATAATTCAGAAGAAATTGAACTTGTTGCAATTTGCGATATAAATGAAAAAAATCTTAAATCAGCAACAAAAAAAACTGGTGCTCATCCCTACTCTTCTTTAAAAGAAATGATTAAAAATGAAACACTGGATTGTATATCTATTTGTACACCAAATGGCTTTCATTTTGAAAATGCAAAACAAATTCTTAAATCAAAAATAAATGTTATTGTTGAAAAACCGCTAACCCTTTCATATTCCGAAGGTGAAAAACTTTTCAAACTTGCAAAAAAAGTAAACAAAAAAATTTTTCTAATACATCAAAACCGCCTTAACCCAACAATTGAATGTGTAAAAAATGCAATAGATTCTGGTATGTTTGGAAAAATATATATGATGACATCAAATATTTTCTGGCACAGAGATGATGATTATTACAAAAACCCATCATGGCATGGTTCAAAAAAAATTGATGGAGGAGCTTTTATGACACAAGCTTCTCATTACACAGATATAATGAATTGGTTTTCAAAATCAGAAATTAAATCAGTCTATGCCCTTGGAAAAACACGTGAAAGAAAAATTGAAACAGAAGATTGTGGATCAGCAGTTATCGAATGGAAAAACGATATAATTGGAAATGTAAATGTATCAGTTTTAACCTATAACGAAAATTTTGAAGGAAGCCTTACAATAATAGGACAAAAAGGTCTTGTTAAAATAGGAGGTGTTGCCCTTAATAAAATTATTGAATGGAAATTTGATAAAAAAATTAAAAATTTTTGTAAAACATCTTATTCGACTGATTCGGTTTATGGTTTTGGTCACACACCATATTATAAATCAGTTGCAGACACACTTATAAAAGGAAAAAAATTTTTGATTTCTGATACTGATGCATTAAATTCTTTAAAACTTTTATGCACAATAACATCATCAATGGATAAGAAAAAAAAGATTAAATTTTAATTATCTACCATCATTAAATTTACTAAGATCAACAGGAAAACCTTTAACCCTTAAATAGCGTCTTCTAATTTCTTTATCAGCAGCATTTTTTATATTAAATTTTTGTAAGGTGATTTTACCCCAGCTTTGAATAAGATCTGGTCTATTCTTTTTTAAAAGATTATCTAAATCTAAAACTCTTGCATTACTATCTTCTAACTTTCTATTTTTAAGAAACTTATGATCATCAGAAAAATATAA
>CAYJFW010000094.1:0-2193 GCA_964369895.1 uncultured Bacteroidales bacterium | reverse complement strand
CTCCCTCTAATATTTCTATTACTCAGCAAACAAAAATTGGAAGTGTTAGTGATAGATATATTAATCCTAAGTTGGTTGAAAGTTCAACTTTTTTTGTTGCAAAAAACAAAAAAGAAATAAGAGAATTTTTTTATGGTGATTTATCAGAAAGTTATAGTTCTCAAGATTTAATACTTCTTTCGTCACATCTTTTAAACAATCCTATTGAACAGGATTATAATATAAAAAAAAGAATGTTATATGTTGTTCAAGATGATGGAAGTATGGCAGTTTTGTTTGTTAATAAAACGAATAATTTAAATGCTTGGGTTAGATATGAAACGGATGGAAAATTTATTTGTCTTAGTGTTGTTGATGATAAAGTTTTTGTATTAACAGAAAGAGATGATGAATATTTTTTAGAACTTTTTGATGAAAACATTTATTCTGATTGTGCAATGAAATTTGAATTGGAAGAAGAAACAGATACAATATCATCTTTGGAACATTTAAATGGAAAAGAAGTAGAGGTAAATGCAGATGATTATATTTATACATTAAGGGTTGAAAATGGAAAAGTTATTCTTCCAAGGTTTTCAAAAAATATAGTTATAGGTATTGCTTATACTCATTTATTTAGCCCTTTACCTGTTTTTGGAAGTTCAGGGTATATTCCAACTGCTGTTAGGCTTTTGGATGTAACATTAAGAGTTGTAGATACTCCTCTTTTACAAATTGATACAGGTAAAGGTCTTAGAAATATTACGGTTTTAAATTTTGATAGTGGTGTTAATTTTGATGATCCACCACCTTCTTATACAGGAGATTTAAATATAAGAGGTAAAGGGTTTATAAGAAATTATGAAACGCCTCTTTTTAAAATACAAAGTTCAAAACCGTGTAAGGTTAAAATTTTGAATATATCAACAATAGTTGATGTTGTTAAATAATTTATATATGGAGGTTTAATATGGTTGCTACTGCTGCTGCGATTACTTCTATTGCTTCTGTTGGTACTACTGCGTATCAATTAAAAGAAGCACATGATACAAGTAAAGAAGCTGAAAAATTGGCAAAAGAAGAAGAAAGAAAAAAACAAGAAGCTTATGAAGCTGAAAAAACAAACCTTTTAGAAAGCAAGCTTGCTTCTACAAAGGCAGCTTTGGGAGCTAGAGGAGTTAGTGCTACAACTGGTTCTGCATCTGCTCTTCTTAGTAATATAGAGAGGGAGGCAGAAGAAGACATTAAACAAAATAAAGAATTTTCAGATCTTAATTTGGAAAATATTGAAAACAGTTATAGTTCTTCTCAGTCAAAAAATTTGCTTTCATCTTCTAATTCTCTTTTGAATAAAGGTTCTTCGCTTATTAATTCTTGGTAAGTAATGATTAATAATAATGGTTTTTAAATGACAAGAAAACTTAATTTTGAAAAATTTCTTTGTGAATGGAATAAGGAACAAGGAATGAAAACACCTGTTCATCATATCAAAATTGCAAAATGGCTTTATGAAGTTTATAGGTCTGATAATAGAAGAGGGCTTTTGATGGCTTTTAGAAGTAGTGGAAAATCCACTATTGTCGGGGTTTTTTGTGCTTGGCTTTTATATCAAAATCCTAATTTAAGGATTTTGGTTGTGGCTGCTGATACTGTTTTAGCAAGAAAAATGGTGAGGAATGTAAAAAAAATTATTGAAGTTTATTCAAGGCTTTCTTTTTTACTTCCTTCTAAAAAATCAGAATGGGCATCAGGGAGTTTTACGGTTTCAAGAGAGATAGAATTAAGAGATCCATCAATGATGGCGGTAGGTCTTCTTTCAAATGCGACTGGAAGCAGGGCTGATGTTATTATTTGTGATGATGTGGAGGTTCCAAAAAATTCAGATACTTATCAAAAGAGGCAAGATTTGAGAGAAAAGCTTTTGGAGTATAATTTTATACTTGTTCCAGATGGAATGCAGATTTTTATTGGAACTCCACATGCTTTGGATACTATTTATAAAGTTTAAGTGTTTGATTAAATAGGGAAATGATTTTATTTTTGTACAGAAAATATTTTTTTTCAAAAATATATTGACAAAGAAAAATATATTTGTATAATAAGGGTAATTCGTAAATAACGAAACATAAATTTGCCGGGACGACCCCTCATTTCGGCAAATCTGGTGAAAACCAGTTTCTGTCCCTTAAGTCAGTCCCTCCTTATTTTCTCTCT
>CAYJFW010000093.1:0-2251 GCA_964369895.1 uncultured Bacteroidales bacterium | reverse complement strand
TGATGTTAACGCTTTTAACAACAGAAAACCTATTGTTGTTTGCCGTAAAAAAGGTTGTACTCAGTTAAATGACAGAACAACAAGAAGTTATCTTTTTAATTCTATTGCAAATCTTCTTTATGTTAATGATAAAACAAAAGTTTATTTGTGTGAAGCAGACACAAGTACTAGAGCTTGTAAATCAAATGGTCTTAAATATGCTGTTAATATTGGTGGAACAGCAGGTGTGATACATATTCCTTCTCTTACAATAACAGATGTTTCTTTTTCACAAAATTTAAAAAGAATAAACTTCATGTTCTCTTATGACTTATATGCAAATGGTTTGAAATCTTTCTGTTCTTCTGCTTATAACACAATTGAAATTTCAGAAAGTAAACAAGCGTTAATCCGCGATAATAACTATAAATGCCAATTAACATCTGATTTACCTTCTACATCTTATAACATATATAACATTGATTATATTGATTTGGATTATGGTATAATTGGTGCTTATTATTCAACAGGTATGAGCGGAGCAAGTACAGGTGGAAGTGATGGATATGTTTTAATGAAATTCCAATATACAGAAGGAAACCTTGCTCAATCTATGGATTCATGTAGTAATGGACAATGTCAAAAAGAAGATTATGCTATACCTCCTGGTCAATATGAGATAATACCTATAAAAGATTAAGGTGAAAAAATGACCTTAAAAAATACTTCTGATTTTACTTATCATATACTTGTCATAGATGATGATAACAGAATAAGAAGTCTTTTGGATAGGTATTTAACATCAGAAGGATATTTGGTTTCAACAGCCAAAAGTGCAATTGAAGCAGAAGCTTTGATCAAAAGCATAAAATTCAGTATTATAATAACAGATAAAATGATGCCTGAAAAAGATGGTTTTGATTTTGTAAAAGATTTAAGAGAATCTGGAAATCAAATTCCTGTTATTATGTTAACTGCAATGGGTGATGTTGATAACAAAATTAATGGACTTTTGACAGGTGCAGATGATTATATTGCAAAACCATTTGAACCAAAAGAATTACATCTTAGAATTTTAAATATACTTAAAAGAATACCTGATAATCAAAAAGATGTGATTAAATTTTCTGATTATTCATTTTATATATCTTCACAAATGCTTAAAAAAAATAATGTAATTGTTAGTTTGACAACTGAGCAAAAAAGTATTATGAATTTATTTATGAAGAATATAAATAAAGTTATATCAAGATCTGAGTTTTTAGAAGCTCTAGATATCTCAGAAGAAAGAAGTATTGATGTTGCAATTACAAGGTTAAGAAAAAAATTAGAAGGTGGCGATTTTATATTAACAGTTAGAAATCAAGGTTATAAATTTGTAAAATAAGAGGAAATAAAATGATGGATAAAATAAAAAAATACTTTCAATTAAGAACATATTTCCCAAAAGGCATTTTGGCTAGGGTTTTAATACTTATAATACTGCCTTTGTTTTTATCGCAAGTTTTAACTGGATATATATTTTATAAAAGACATTGGAAAAATATATCAAACCAAAACGCTCTTACATTTGGTGGAAATGTTTTAACTCTTGTTGAAGAAAAAACAAAAGATAAAACAATTGAAGAATTTATTAAAACACAAGATATGGCTAAAAATTTCTCAATGGATGCAGAATGGATTGAAGGGGCCAAAATAAAAAAACAAAAAAATTCTGAACGTTTGGAAAAATTATCCCTTAGATATGTTTATAAATTTTTAAATCAAAATATAAAAATGCCTTATTCTTTAATTGCTGATGAAGATGCAAATTCATTAAAAATTGAAATACAATATCCTGATGGTGTTCTTAAAATAACATCGTCTTTAAGATCTGTTTTTTCAAAAAGTATTTATATATTCTTTTTATGGGTGCTTGGAAGCCTTATCATATTTTCTTTGATTGCAATACCATTTGCAAAAAAACAAGTTGATTCAATAAAACAATTAACAAATACAATAAGTACTGCTGGGCGTGGTGAAGAAATAAAAGATTTTAAACCATCGGGTGCAATACAAATAAAAAAAGCCGGACAAGCTTTTCTTAAAACATACACAAGAATGTAAAGACATTTTAAATCAAGAACAAATATGCTTTCTGGGATTTCACATGATTTAAAAACTCCTCTTACAAGAATGAAATTAGAGTTAGAATTTTGTGATGATAAAAATCTTCAATTTGCTCTTTTAAGTGATGTTGAAGATATGGAAAAAATGATTGATGCGTATCTTA
>CAYJFW010000092.1:0-2286 GCA_964369895.1 uncultured Bacteroidales bacterium | reverse complement strand
AATATTATTTTCATCCATTGTTTTTACGCCAACGCTTCCGTCTTCGCCAAATGTAAGACAAGATGATACGCTTAGTTTTATTGCAGAAACAGTATCAAGAGGAAGTTTTATTTCTGCTGTTAGGCCTTCTACTATTTTTTCATTTTTATTGTTTGCTTCTAATTCAACAGCAAAAGTTCTTGTTGATGTATTTGCAACTGAACCAACGTATACAAGCATTGCGTCAACAGACATATTGTTTGAAAGTAAAACTTTTGCAACAACACCTTTTTTAACACGGCTTATATATTTTTCTGGAATTTCTGCTCTTATATCAATTGGATCAAGATTTAAGAATACACCAATATTTTCGCCTGCTGCAATATATGAACCTTCTTCTATGTCAAGTTCGTTTACAACTCCGTTAAAAGGAGCTCTTAGAGCAGTATGTTCAATATCAAGAAGAGTTTGATCGAATGATGCTTTTGCACTTTTGAAATTTGCTTCACTTGCAACATATTCAACACGTGAAATTAAATCTTGGTCAAGAAGTGTTTTTGCAGTATTAAATTCAATTTCTGCTTTGTTTTTTGCTGCTTCGTCAGCACGAAGTTTAGCCATTCTGTCTTCCATTTTAAGAGTTAGGATTACATCGTCTTTTTTTACATATTGTCCTTTTTTCTTGTTTATTTTTTCAACTATACCAGAAGTTCTTATTTTAAGGTCGATTTTTTCATTTGCTTCTGTGTGTCCATATATAAGAATATCTGCAACAATGTTTTGAGCTGTTAATCTTTCAACATCAACCTTTACCATTTCAGGTTTTTGTATTGTTACAACTTCTTCTTTTTGGAAAAACATTCCAATTCCGAACCAAGCAGCAAGCGCAATTAAAATTATGTATACAAATTTGGTTGATGATTTTTTTTGACCCAGTGATGAGTTTATGTATTTATGGTGAAGTCTTTTTATCATTTTTCTTCCTTTCCAATTTTTTTGTTGCGAATGATATCTGATAAGTGTATTCTCTATTTTATTGTTTGTAAACATAAAAAACTCTAAATATGAATTAAATTTTATATCTGTCTAAGTTTAGAAGAAAAGGAAATAATATGACAAAAAAATATGATTTTAAATCAATTGAATCAAAGTGGCAAAATATTTGGGAAGAGGAAAAAACTTTTGATGTAAAAATTGATAAATCAAAAGAAAAATTTTACTCTCTTATTGAATTTCCATATCCAAGTGGCGCAGGGCTTCATGTTGGACACCCAAGATCTTTTACTGCGATGGATATTATTTCAAGAAAAAGACGTATGCAAGGTTATAATGTTCTTTTTCCGATTGGATTTGATGCGTTTGGTCTTCCAACAGAAAGATATGCAATTAAGGCGGGTATTCATCCAGAAGTTGCAACAGAAGAAAATATTAAGAATTTTACAAGACAGCTTAAATCAATTGGATTTTCATTTAATTGGGATGGTGTTGTAAATACAACAGATCCAAATTATTATAAATGGACACAGTGGATGTTTATTAAGATGTATAAGGCTGGTCTTGCTTATAAAGGTGAGGAAACAATTTCATGGTGTCCAGAATGTAAAATTGGCATTTCAAACGAAGAGCTTGAAAATGGAAAATGTGAAAGATGCGGAAGCGAAGTTGTAAAGAAAACTAAATCTGCTTGGATTTTGAAAATGCAATCTTATGCTGATAAACTTATTGATGGACTTAAAGATGTTGATTTTCCAGAAAGTGTTAAAAAAATGCAGATTGATTGGATTGGTAAATCAGTTGGTGCAGAAATTGATTTTCAAATTAAAAATGAAGATGAAAAATTAAAAGTTTTTACTACAAGAGCGGATACAATTTTTGGTGCGACATATATGGTGATTGCTCCTGAACATCCTTTGCTTGAAAAGTTTTCATCAAAAATAAAAAATATGGATGAGGTAAAAGATTATCAAAAGAAAAGCTCTCAAAAATCTGATTTTGAAAGAGTTGAACTTCAAAAAGATAAAACAGGTGTTAGGCTTGATGGCGTTGTTGCAATAAATCCTTTTAATGAAACAGAGATACCTGTGTTTATTTCTGATTATGTTTTGATGGGGTATGGAACAGGTGCAATTATGGCGGTTCCAGCACATGATAATCGTGATTTTGAATTTGCAAAGAAATTTAATCTTCCTATTATTCCAGTTATTGAAGGTGGAAATGTTAGTGAGGAAGCATATACAGGTGATGGTCTTCATATTAATTCTGACTTTTTAAATGGTATGGGTAAAGATGATGCAATAAAATCAGTTA
>CAYJFW010000091.1:0-2293 GCA_964369895.1 uncultured Bacteroidales bacterium | reverse complement strand
TTATTTTGCATTGCTTGTGCTTGTGCTACTAAATCATTTATATTTACCATTATATTCTCCTTTTTTTATTAGGTTTATAGAAATACTATACTATAAATTTTCAATATTTGCAACCACAGAATTTGAAAAACAATCAAGAATTTCTTTTAAAATAGGATTTTCTTTTGCTTCTTCTAATTGTTGATTAAACAAAGTTTGTTTTTTTTGTTCTAATGTATCTTCACCAATTTCTGATGAATGTTCAACTTTGATAGAGAATTTTTTTTCTTCAAAAAATGAATTAAGGTTTTTAATAATATCTTTTGGGTACCCTGATTGAAGGTTTACAAATAAAATACCCGCATCAAAAGCAACGAAACGTATAAATTTTGAAACATCTTGTGAAAGCAAAAATGATTTATTCTTTTTTAAAATATCAACCAAAGATTCTATGCTTAAAGTCGCAATATCATCAGACTTGTCACTAACTTCATCAAAAAGAGAAGAAGTATTAATTATATTAGTTATTTTTTTTTTGAACCTCAAGAGAATTTTGAGTTTCAATTTTTTCCAAAATCTCAGTTGGGCTTGGCATCATCCCTATATAAGAAAGTCTTATAAGTATCATTTCAACAGCAGATAAAATATTTGGCACTTTCTTAAGTTCTTCTAATCCTTTAAGTATCATTTGCCATACTCTTGCAAGTATAAGAATACTTAATTTATCAGAAAGTTCTTTTACTTTGTCTTGTTCAGCCGGGATAATAGGAAGAGCCAAAACAGACTGAGGTGAAAGTTTTACTCTTGTAATAAAATGTGTAACTTCTAATAAATCAGTCAAAATTAAAACAGGATCAACCCCAAGTTTATATTGTTCATTTATAATATCAATTGATTTTTGTATATCGCTATTCATAATATTTTCATATAAATCAAATATTATATTTCTGGATGCTAAACCTAAGATATTTGAAACTTTTGAAGCATTTATATCACCTTCACAATTTGAAATAACTTGATCTAAAAAGCTCATTCCATCACGAACAGATCCATCTGCAGTTTTTGCAATAATTTGAAGTGAAGCATCATCAATTTTAACATCTTCCATATCACAAACATTTTTAAAATGATTTGACAATACATCAATATCAACACGTGGTAAATCAAATCTTTGACAACGTGATAAAACAGTTGGTGGAACCTTTCTTATTTCTGTTGTTGCAAAAATAAATTTTACATAAGAAGGAGGTTCTTCCAAAGTTTTAAGAAGAGCGTTAAATGCATTTTTTGATAACATATGAACTTCGTCTATTATATAAACTTTAAATCTTGAAGATGTTGGTTTATATTGAACACCATCAATAATTTCGCGTATATCGTCTACACCAGTTCTGCTTGCTGCGTCCATTTCAATCACATCCATATCCCTATCTTCAGATATAGCAAGACAATGTTCACAAACACCGCATGGTTTAACTTGCGGTTTTGATGCATTTCCATCCGCACCAATACAATTCAAAGATTTTGCAAAAATCCTAGCAGTAGAAGTCTTACCAACACCTCTTATTCCAGTGAATATATAAGCATGTGCAAGCCTGTCTATGTTAATAGCATTAGTCAAAGTTTTAACTAAAACATCTTGTCCTACAAGTTCATCAAGATTAGTTGGTCTGTATTTTCTAGCTAGTACTTTATATGTTTTTTCAACTGTCATAAGATTCTATTGTTCCTAAAAATTTTATCTTTTACAAAGTTTATCAAAAAAAAACAGCAAAGCAAGATTATTTTTTAAAATTTATGATTGCTATTATTTTTTTAAAGGGTAAAATTAACAAGAATAAATAAATCCAAGGAGAAAAAATGAAAAAAATCGTTATTTTGGGAATATTCCTCTCATTCTTTATAAATTTAAAATCAAATTCACAACCTGTTCCTGTTTTAAGGTCTCCTTATGCAATTTTAATGGATTTTGATAGTGGTAAAGTTTTATACAATAAAAATATTGATACAGCAATACCTCCATCATCTATGAGCAAACTTTTAACAGTATATTATATTTTTGAAAAAATAAAAGATGGAAGCTATGATCTAGACAGTGAATTTATAGTAGGTCCAGAAGCATGGAAAAAATCAAAAGCTATGATTGCAAGCTCTGGTTCAACTATGTTTTTGGAACTTAATGAAAAAATTAAATTAGAAGATTTAATAAGAGGTATTATAGTAAATAGCGGTAACGATGCAACTATTGTTGTAGCAGAAGGAATAAGCGGAAGCGAAGAAAAATTTGTTGATGATTTAAAAAAATTAAGAGCAC
>CAYJFW010000090.1:0-2437 GCA_964369895.1 uncultured Bacteroidales bacterium | reverse complement strand
GTTCCGTTGTTGATCTTGATAAAATAGGTGAAAGACAAATAATAGTTGATTGTGATGTTATCCAAGCAGACGGAGGCACAAGAACAGCATCTGTAACAGGAGGATTCGTTGCTCTTTATATTGCTCTTGAAAAATTAAAAAACAAAATGAAATGGTCAAAACTTCCAATAAATGATTATATCGCAGCTGTGTCTTGTGGTATAGTTGACGGCGAACCAATGCTTGATCTTGATTTTAATGAAGACAGCAGCGCAGAAACAGACAGCAATTTTATAATGACTGAAAGTGGTGGTATAGTTGAAATACAAGCGACTGCAGAAAAAACTCCATTCACAGAACATGAATTTACAAAACTTACATCTCTTGCAAGAGCAGGATTAGTAGAACTTTTCAAAAAACAAAAAGAAGTATTAAATAACGAGGAGGCATAAATGACTATAAAAAAAGAAAATTCAAACCCAGTTGAAAAAAAATCTTTAAAAGAAGAATATATTGAAAGACAACAAAATGCTTTTTACCGTGAAGTTCAAGAAGAAGTAAAAGCTGAAAAACTTGCTCTTCTTTGGAATAAATATAAAAAATATATAATATCTACAATAATAATTGTCTTAAGTATCACAATAATAAAAAATTTATATAATGGATATAAAAAAGATTTTAACTTAGAACAAGCACTAACTTTTGAAAAAATAATGTCAGATGAAAAAATATCAAATGAACAAAAAATGCTTGAACTTTCAAAATTTGCAAATATTGCAAAATATGGATACAAAGATATTGCATATTTCAATTTATATTCAATGCAAATTGAAAGCAAAAAAACAGAAAATGCATTAAAAACTTTAAATATTTTAATTAATGATGCAACAGATGAAACATTTAAAAACCTTGCTATATTTAAACTTGGCGCGCTTACATCTTCAATAAAAACTTCTGACACAAAAGAAATTAAAGAAGAACTAGAAGATATAAGCAAAAATGAACCTTTCTATGCTGTTTCTGAACTTATACTTGCAAGCATTTATATAAAAGAAAATAACTTTAAAAATGCAGAAGAAATATTAACAAACCTAACTGAAAACGAAGAAACACCAATAAGCATAAAATCACAGGGCTTAACACTTTTAAATTTCGTTAAATCAAATAAATAAATTTCAAAAGGAGGGATTTATGAAAAATTATAATATAAAAAAAACAATAACTTTTATAATCCCTCTTTTGTCTCTTTCATGTACAACCAAAAATCCTGTTGTTGATAATTCTGTTTTTACAACACCTGTTAAAACAAATATATTTCTTGAAAAACCATATATAAATAAATCTTGGACAACCACAGGTGGCAACAAAGAAAATATGATTGACATGTTGGCGGAAAAAAGACATATAACAAATTATCATCAAATGATATTGGATATTCTTCTGAAACAAAAAAAAATAATATACTCACCTGT
Organism: uncultured Bacteroidales bacterium; assembly: GCA_964369895.1. Lineage (GTDB taxonomy): Bacteria > Pseudomonadota > Alphaproteobacteria > Rs-D84 > CACZYB01 > CACZYB01. The sequence goes on along the minus strand of CAYJFW010000090.1, from coordinate 986 downwards.
TGCAAATGAAACTACTGTTTTTACAATTGATGGAAATTTAAAAATAATTGCAACTGATATAAATACTGGTAATACGTTATGGAAAATAAAAGATATAAAAAATAATGATTTAATAAAATATGGTGCGCTTGCATTATCTGATGGTTTTCTTTATGCGGCTACAAACAACTCTCAAATTTTAAAAATAAATCCTGTTAACGGAGAAATTTTATACAGCAAATATTTAAATACCAATCTTCGTTCTGGATTACAAATTTGCAATAACAAATTATTTTTCATAAGCAATAATAATGAACTTTATATAATTGATGCAAATACTGGCGATAAACTATATACACACAAAACAATGGAAGAAACATCTTCGTTTATAAAAGGTTCAACACCTGCATGTGTTAATGATAAAATTATTACAACTTTTTCAAATGGTGAAGTACACGCTCTTTCAATATCAGAATTAAAACCTCTCTGGTTATCAAGCGTTTATAAAATTAATAATGCAAATATAAATAACATTTCTGATGTTGTTGCAAATCCAATAATAAAAAATGATTATGTAATTATAAAAGGCTATAATGATATAACAAAATCTATTAACATAAACACAGGCAACACAATTTGGCATAATTCAAATGGGGGCCTTTTTTCAGGAGTTATATCAAATAACACCATGTTTGATATAAATAATAATAATGTAATTTCTGCAACAAATACAATTGATGGAAAAATTGAATGGGAAACAAAACTTGAAACACAAAAAGGTGAATTAATTTTCTCTCCTCTTTTAATAAACAATCAACTTGTTATTCCTATATCAAACGGAAGCCTTATAAAAATAAATCCATACGATGGCAAAATTCTTGAAACACAAGAATTAACATCAAAAATCGATGTATCACCAATAATAATAAATGATAAACTTATAATAATTTCAAACGGAAATTTAAAAATATTTAATTAATTATTTTTTAATATATCTTAAAAGAGCT
>CAYJFW010000089.1:0-2482 GCA_964369895.1 uncultured Bacteroidales bacterium | reverse complement strand
AAAACCACCCCTAAGGGTGGTGTGATTTTTATGGTGCCGGCAGAGAGACTCGAACTCCCGACCTGATGATTACAAATCAACTGCTCTACCAACTGAGCTATGCCGGCTTTGTGTTATACAATATAAACTATATTTTTTATTTTGCAACTATTTTTTTAAGATAATTTCAAAATTATTTTTCCAACACTTGGATATGCAATCTTATCATCCAGTTCAAGGTTTAAAAGAGCATTTGAAATCTCAGCTTCTTTAAACTCTTCTAATTCCCTTATCAAGCTATCAAGAGAAATAGGGGTATGGCTTAGAAGTGATAAAATTTTATTTTGGACATCAAGGTTTTCAAAATCGCCTTCTAGTTCTGGTAAAAACTCCAATGCATCTTCATAAACACCTGCAAAAAGAGAGTTTTTATTTACCCTATCATCAGGAAGTTCATTTAATATATTTACAATATCAAAAACATTTTCTGTTAAATGGGCACCATTTTTAATAAGCATATTACACCCACCTGCCCTTGGATCTTTTGGAAAATTTGGTACTGCAAAAACTTCTCTGTTTTGTTCAATTGCAAAACGTGTGGTTATTAAAGTTCCTGATTTAATACCTGCTTCCATTACGACTGTGCCTTTTGAAAGGCCTGATATTATTCTGTTTCTTCTTGGAAAAAGTTTTCCTTGGGGTTCAACACCTATTGGCATTTCGGAAACAACTGCACCATTTTCAATTATTTCATGATAAATTTTTGTGTTTGAAAGCGGGTAGATTTTATCAACACCACCAGCTAGGACTGCGACTGTTTTTTCACCTTCCAAATTTTTTGATGATAGTGCACCAATATGGGCATAAGCATCAATCCCCATTGCCATACCACTTACCACCGTATAATCATTATCAACAAGTTCGCGTGAAAGTTCTGATGTCATCATTTTTGAATTAAGGGATGCATTTCTGGAACCAACAACACCGACTGATTTATGTGAAAGGCAAGATATGTTTCCAAGTACACATAGAATTTGCGGACTGTCTGGAATTTGTTTTAAAAGTTTTGGAAAATTATCATCTGTTGAAAATAAAATTTTTGCACCAAATTTTTCAGCTAAAGATAATTCTTTTTCTGCAATATCTTTTGATGCAATTTTTACTTTGGATGAATTTTCTAAAAACTCAATCGCTTTTGATGGTAAATTGTATTTAGAAATTAATTTTTGAAAGGTAATATTTCCAATACCATCTGTTCTAAGTATTCTTATAAAATCAATTTGTTCTTTGTAATCCATTTTATTATTCTGTTGTTGTATCTTATTTTATTTCTTCTTCTTTTTTACCTTTGATACTTCCTTCTTCACCCTTTAAAAGTCGTTTTATATTTGAAGTATGTCTTAAAATTACAAAAGCAGATATTAAAATATAAAGGTATGTTAAATGGTCTGCAACATCACCTGAATAATCGTTAAATTCTGATACATAATATGGTATTAATATTGCAGTAACAAGAGCAGAAAGAGAAGATTTTTTTGATATAATCGCAACACCTATCCATGTGCCAAGTGCAACAATAGGAAGTATATACCAATTAATCCCAATCCATTCAACTTGGGCAGAAAACATAAACAAGCTTCCGAATACAGTTGCAACACCTTTACCGCCTTTGAATTTTAAATATATTGGGAAACAATGTGCAAAAATTGCAAGCAAAGCAATATACATTTTTATATATGTATCATATAAACCAAAACTCATTGATGTAAGCAAGCTTCCTAGCATTAATTTTGTTGCTTCATATGATATAATATATGCAAGATATGGTTTAAAACCATCCAAAATAACAGTTAAAATTGCAAGAAATTTTGAACCTGTTCTTAAAACATTTGTTGCGCCAATATTTCCGCTTCCTATATTCCTTATGTCTGTTTTTAAAAATGTTTTTGTAAGCACAAGCCCAAACGGAATTGCCGCAATTAAATATGGAACAAGAAATAGTGATAGAAACATTTCAATTTGTATTGTCATTTTTTACATCCTTTCTGGTATGTTGATTTTTATAATACTTGCAAATTTATTAAAAATTTCCAATGTTGTTTGAGAAAGTTTTAGCCATGAGAGTTTTACTTCTTCATTTTCTTCGGTCATAATTTTACAAGAATGATAGAAGTTATTAAACACAACTGCCAAATCATAAATATATTGTGTTAAGATGTGGATTGCTCTGGAATCAAATGATTTATTTATTACATCTGTGAATTCAGATATTTTTAATGCCAAAGATTTATCATTATCATTTACAATTTTTATTTTTGCAGTAGTTAAATCAATATTTGCTGTTTTAAGAAGTGATTTAATTCTTACTGCAGTATATAAAATATATGGACCTGTTTTTCCTTCAAAGCTTATAAATTTTTCAATGTTGAAAATATAATCAGTTGTTCTTGGATTTATAAGATCTGCAAATTTTAATGCAGCAATAGCGACATCGGTTGCAACA
>CAYJFW010000088.1:0-2500 GCA_964369895.1 uncultured Bacteroidales bacterium | reverse complement strand
TTTTATTGATGCTTTTCCTCCTTTATATATTAAAATATATCTTTCTAAGTTTTTGTTTTTGCTTGTTTATATAAGGTATTGACAAAATTGATTTATTTCTTGACATTTTTAGATAAAAGTTGTAATTTTGACAATAGTTAATCTATATATAATAATAGGAGACATTAAAATGGATAAAAAAGAACCTATTTTCACTGCGACTGATATTGTAACAGAAGAAAAAGTTGAAAAAAAAGAAATGCCTGTAAAAGAAAGCAAGGCAAAGATTTCTTTAAAAACAAGAATTAAAGAAAAAGCGAAAGCTGTTAAAACAAAAATCAAAAATTTCAAAATGACTGCAAAACAAAAAAGACTTTCTATTGCATCTCTTATTTGTTTAGTTTTGGTTCTTTTGACTGTTTGGATTATTTCTTTTTTCACAAAAGATGCTTCGAATGTTGCAACTATTGAATCAAAAGTTGAAGTTACAAAAGAAGTTTCAAAAACAGAAGAAGTTAAAAAAGAATCTTTTTGGTCAAGACTTTTTTCAAGCGAGGAAGAAGTAAAAGAAGTTGTTGCTCCTGCTTTTGATATTGTAAGAATGGAAAAAGGTGAAGCTGTTATTGCTGGAACTGCTGCTCCTTCACAAAAAGTTTATATTCTTGATAATGGTAAATTATTAGGAACTGAAACTGCTGATGAAAATGGTCAATGGGTGTTTATACCAACAAAACCTCTTGAAGTAGGAAGCAGAAAACTTTCTCTTTATGTAATGGATGAAGATGGTAACAAAATTAAAAGTAAACAATCTGCAATACTTAATGTTTCAAAAAAAGTTAATAATGAAGTTGCTGTTATTATGGGTGGTAAAAAATCATCTAAGGTTTTAAAAGCTCCACGCGGTCAAGAAATTGGTGCTTTAAGAATTGCTAAAATCGATTATAACGAAGATGGTGATTTTAAAGTTGAAGGTATGGCAATTAAAGGATCAACTGTTAACCTTTATATGAATAATGAACTTGTTTCTCAAGTAAAAACAGATGATTATGGTTTTTGGGCGATAGATGAAGATTTCGAACTTGAAGATGAAAAACAAGTAATTCGTGCTGATATGGTATCAAGCAAAGGTAAAGTTTTAAGACGTGTTGAATATAAATTTACACCTGTTCTTTTTGATGGTGAAAATGGCATGACAGTTATTAAAAAAGGTGATTGTCTTTGGAACATAGCTTTAAAAGAATATGGTCGCGGTATGGATTATGTGATTATTTTTGAAGCAAATAAATCACAAATCAAAGATCCAAACAAAATTTATGTTGGTCAAGTATTTTCAATTATCAAAAAAGACAGTGATACTTTTGAAGATATGAAAGAAGAGTTTGGTAAATAAAATTTATATTTTAGATTTTAAAAAGCCCCTAGTTATTAGGGGTTTTTGTTTTGTTGACATTAGTTAGTTTTCTAAGTATAATACGAATCTGAATATTTAAGGAGAATCTTATGAAAAAAATATCACTACTTGTTATACTGTCTTTTGTTTTTAGTTATTCATCAAATGCGCAAGACACATCTGTTGTTAGAGGTGTTAGCCAATCTTGTAATTTTAGTAAAGATTTAACAAAAGATGAACTTAATTTATCTGACGTGATTGAACTTGCAATGTGTAATAATCCATCAACAAAACAAGCATGGCTTCTTGCAAAAGCAAGTGAGGCTGATTATAAGAAAACTTGGTCTGGATATTTGCCTGAGGTTTCTGTTAGTGCTGATTATCAAAAAACAGATAGTAATGATTATATAAATCCTGCTTCTTCTCTTCCTAGTACTGATGGTGCTGGTATGGGTCTTTCTCTTAATTGGCTTCTTTATGATTTTGGAAAAAGAGAAGCTAGTGTTGAAAGAACTTTTCAAACTATGAATTCAACAAAATTTAAATATAATAATACATTACAACAAGTTGCGTATGATGCGATTGTTGCTTATTATGATGCTCTTTCTTCTGTTGAAGAATTAGCAGCTTTAAGAGCAAATGAAGAAGCAAGTCTTAAATCATTTGAGCTTGCAATTAGAAAATTTGAGCTTGGAATGTCATCAAAGGCTGATACTTTACAAACAGAAACAACATATGCGCAAAGACAATTAGATACAACAAGACAAGAACAAGTTGTAAAAGTTGCAAATGCAAATTTGGCAAAACTTTTGGGACTTCCTCCTAGTATTATGATAAAGCTTGTTCCTTCTGTTGCAAATACAACTGATGAACATATTAACAAATCTATGGAAGAAATTATTAATATTGCTATGGTTAAAAGACCTGATTTACAAGCGCAAAATGCTTTGTTAAAATCAAGCTATGCTAATGTTAGATCTGCTAGTGCTACTTATTTTCCAACAATTTCTGGTTTTGGATCAAAAACATGGTATGATAGAGATGCAGATTTTTCTAGTTTACAATCAGATAGTGATAATTATTCAGTAGGAGTTAGGATTTCAATGCCTATATTTACTGGGTTTGAAAATA
>CAYJFW010000087.1:0-2546 GCA_964369895.1 uncultured Bacteroidales bacterium | reverse complement strand
AAGATGATCAAAGTTTTAATAGTTTTACAATCGAAGAATTTGAAAAATATATTTATTATTTTACTATTAATGATGATGATGAAGAAAAAGTTCCATATAGTTCATCAATAATTGAAATGGATGAAATTCCAGAAAGTCTTAAAAGTGACAATAAAATTGAAAAAGTTAAAAAGCTTTATAAATATACTGTTGAAGGAAAAATTGATTCAGGAATTACTGAGTTAAATCAATTTTTGGAAATTATTCAACCTGCTCTTAACCAACTTATTATACAACCATGGAAGCTTATTTATGGAGCATTTGACGCAAGGGAGTTTGCAAAAGAAAAATTTTCAGATTGGCAAACAGATAAAAAAGGGTTGGCTGGTTCTTGGAAAACATTACAAACAATGGGAATTGTGCCTGATACAGAAGATTTTAAGTATTTTGGGAGTAATAAAAAAAGAGGGGCTGAAATTGAAAATTATTTTCATGGGTATATGCTTGATAAATTAAATGATTATAATTTTTCAACAAATCAAAATAATATAAAAAATAAATTGGTTAATGAAATAGAAAACCAAAACGCTCAAATAAATGCTCAAAATTTTCAAGCTTTACAAACAAATCCAACTGCACAACAAATTCCTCCTTTAAATATACCACAAGATTTGATGGATAATCTTAATGATGAAAAAAAGAATTATATACCTACACAGCAAGAAATTGATATTATTTTAAAGGCTTTAAACAATCCTGAACTTGATAAATTGTCTTCGGAATATAGTGTTAATCCAGATCAAAGAACAAAGTTTTTTGATGAAAATAAAAATCCAGATCAAGCTGTTGCTGTTTTAGAAAAAGAGCTTCAAGATATAATCAGAAAAGTAAGAGGAGCAGACGGAAAAATAGGAGAGGATGGAGAGAAAGTTTTAACGGGATATATGAATATGATTGATTTATTTAATAAATCAGGAAAATCACAATTTTATGATGCTTTTTCAGGAAAATTACAATATATTTTAAACGAAGCAAAAAATGGAATGTATACAGATGTCCTTATTGAAAACAGACCTATTTCTGATATTGATCAACAATTTGAAAATCAAGAACAAAAATTATTTCAAGAGAAACTGTTTCAAGCGCTTCAGGGGCAACAAGGAAAAACACCATAATGAAAAAGAAAATTTTATATTTTATTGTTATAACAATTATTCTTTTGTCCCCAATTGTTTATTGGTTTTGGAATTGGTGGGGTATAAATATTTTCAAAGATTTTCCATCAATTGAAAGATTAAGGTATATATATTCACAAGATCAAACTTTGCTTATTACAACATCAATTAATATGGGCCTTTACTTTCTTGCAAGCATAAGAATATTTTTTGTAAAACATCATAAAAAAGAAGATGAAAAAGAAGCTTTAAGCACTTCAACTGAGGCTGTTCAAACTGCTCCTGAAAATCATTTTATTCAAAATGTTCCTATAAACCCTGAAATTCATCATGATGGGCATTGGAAAAATATGTATGATAATCCAGATAAATTCACCCCTGCTCCTACTCCTGCTCCTGCTCCTGCAAACCAAGAAAGCATAGCGGTAAATGTATCTGATATTCTTGTGCAACCACAACCTCAAGCACAAATACAAACTGAACAAACAAGTGTATCAACACCTGTTGCAACTCCGTCTTTTTCAGAACCTGTAAATAATCCAAATGCCTCACAGAATAATGTGATTGAAATAAATCCTGTTACTGTTGATGATATTTTTAAAACACAGATTAATTCAACTTTACAAGATATTGGATATAAAAATCTTGGAGAAAATAATATTGAAGGCATTGAAATTGATTTTGTTTCAATTGCTGATAGTGATACTTTGATTCTTGGAATTATAAATTCAAAATATGGCGATATAATTGCGAATGAAACTTCGACTGATAGTTCAATAGCTCCTTCTTGGTTTACAAATGAAAATAAATATAATTCACCTGTTTGGGAAGTTAAAAATGCTGCAATTGCGACTGAAAAAATGATAAAAGAAGTTCTTCCAGAAGACAGTGAAATTGATATAAAACCAGTTGTTGTTATACCAAATGCCAATGTATCAAATTATGAAGATATGAAGGCAAAATGGGATGAAATTGGAGTTAGTGTTGTAAAGTTTTTAAATGGTTCTTCGCTTCCAAATTTAATAGATGTTATACCAAATAAAACAGATACAGAAGTTTTAAAAAGTTATCAAACATTCGTTGAAACTTTGATGAAATATTTTTCAAAAAAGGCAAAAAAAAATCCAATAAGAAAAGCAGGATAGGAGTTTAAAATGTTATTTAGTGAAGAATATTATCGTGATCTTATGACTAAATTAGGTCTTCCTGAAATGCCTATTTTAAAAGTTGAATATAAAGGAAAAAACCTTTTGGATGCAAAAATTTTTAGGCAGGATTTTTTAAAGGTTGCAAAAAAATTAATGCAATTTGTTTCTTATAATAATATTTCAGATCTTGTAAAAGCAGGCTTTCCATTTGAAATAATTGATGATTTAAATAATGAAATAATTC
>CAYJFW010000086.1:0-2579 GCA_964369895.1 uncultured Bacteroidales bacterium | reverse complement strand
ATCAACATCTAAATCTAAAACATTAACTTTAAAATGAACTGTGTACTGAGCCCCATCAATAAAAACTTTTGCATTATATTTATGTGCAATATTAACAATTCTTTTTATATCAGTTTTAAGACCAATTACATTTGATTGACCTGTTAATGCTACCATTTTAACATTATCAGAAATATTGTTTTCAAACCAATCATAATCAAATTCACCATTTTCAAGAACCGGTAAATATTTTAAAACAACACCTATTTTTTCTTCCAAATTTTTCCAAGCAAGAAGATTCGAATGATGTTCTAATTCTCCAACAATAATTTCATCACCTTTTTTCAAAAATGATGAAAAACTAAATGCAAGTAAATTAATGCTATCTGTTGTTCCTTTGGTAAATATCACTTCTGATGATTTTTTAGCCCCGATAAAATCAGCAACTTTTTTACGAACATCATCATAAATTTCTGTTGCTTCCATTGACAAAGAATACATACCTCTATGTATATTAGCATATGATTTTTTGTAAAAATCACTAACTGTGTCTATAACACTATACGGTTTTTGACTACTTGCAGCTGTATCTAAGTAAATAAGACCTGGATTTTCGCTAAATATTGGAAAAAATTCTTTTATTTTATTCATTCAAATATACCTATTGATTTTTTTGTAAAATATATTATATAATATAGTATATTTAAACAAAATTAACAAGGAGAAAAATATGTCTTTTACCGCTTTAAACAATGAAAATTTTGAAGAAATAGTTTTGAAATCCGAAGGACCTGTGCTTGTTGACTTCTGGGCACAGTGGTGCGGACCTTGTCGTCAATTCTTACCAATAGTAGAAGAAGTTTCAAACGAAATGGGTGATAATGTTACATTTTGTAAACTAAATGTTGACGAAGCAAATGCAATACCTGCGAAATATGGAATAACAGGAATTCCAACAATAATAATGTTTAAAAATGGCGAACCAGTTGCAACATCAAGCGGTTCTATGTCAAAAAAAGCATTAACAGATTTCATAAATGAAAATATATAAATAAAAAAGGACGAAAGGAAAAACACCTATGCCTGAAACAAAGAATATTTTAGATGATATCATACTATCACCAGATTACAAACCATCTGATTCTGAAGAATATATGAATCCTCAACAACTTGCATATTTTAAAAAGAAATTAATTGATTGGAAAAGTGAACTTTTAGAAGAAAGCCAAAATACAATCAAAACTTTAATAGAAGAAACCGAAGATACATATTCAACAGCAGGAGATGATGTTGACCGTGCAAACGACGAAGCATTAAAACAACTTGAACTTCGTGCAAGAGACAGAGAAAGAAAAGTTATATCAAAAATTGATGCTGCATTAAAAAGAATTGAAGAAGGAAACTTCGGATATTGTGAAATAACTGATGAACCAATTGGGATTAAAAGACTTGAAGCAAGACCTATTGCAACAATGACAGTCGAAGCCCAAGAAGAACACGAAGCAAAAGAAAAAATGTACAACAATTAAAATTTATCCCCCATCTGGGGGATTTTTTATTTTGTTTTATAATATCTAAAATATTCTATAAGAGGAGTTTCGATTTCAATCTGTTTTAATCTTGGGATATGTCTTTTATTACAATCTTCAATACTCATAACATAATTACCATCTACAACTTGATTTATAATATTTTTATAAACATCTGGCAAACCATTAAAAAAAGATTTATTTGTAATTTTTTTATCTTTAACTCTGCACATTTGAACCAAATAAGCAATTGTATCATCATCTGTTTTTAAATTATTTTCTATATCAACAATTATTTCTTCATCAACAAATATTTTATTTTCATCTATACTATTTAAACCTGCTTTCAAAAGCATTGCCCCTATAACAAAAGGAAAAACAATTTTAGAAATATCTAATATAATTTTCGATTTATTATTTTTATAATTCATTATCTGCTGCCTTTAGCACTCAACTCTTCTCTTTTTAATTCTACTATACTTCTAAGATTTTTCATTTCATCAACATCTTTATCAATTTGTTTTTTAATATTTTCTGGAACATTTATTAAAAATAAATCATCAAAAACATTAGGCAAGTTATCTTTTATATATTCCAAATTTTGATAATCTTTATCATATATACTTGCAAGAATATGTGAATGTTTAAGATTATTTTTATCTAAAAAAGATAACTGAGCAATATAAGCAAGCCTATTTAAATATTTTTCATCATTTAAAATTTTTTCATCAAACTTGAACTTATCTTCTTCAAAAACTTGTGTTATATTTTTATCTTCTTCTTTTACATTATCTTTGTTTAAAACAACAAAAGAAGTAACAGCTAAACCACCCAAAAGAAAAGAAGCAATTATTGCATTTCTTCTACTTTTTCTTTTATTAATTAACTTTTCTATATCATCTTCCATACTATCAACAGTTTTTTCTTCATAAAGAAAGCTTGCTTGCTCTTTTTCATAATATGAAATATTATTAACTTCTTTACCATTAGGAGCAACAAAAGATTTTCTTTTTTCTTCTATTTCATGTTCTCTTTTAATTTCTGATTCTAAATCAAAATTTAAATAAATAT
>CAYJFW010000085.1:1291-2613 GCA_964369895.1 uncultured Bacteroidales bacterium | reverse complement strand
ATCTTCTTTAGGAAGGTCTTTTCTTTTTAATTTATTTCCATTTGCATTAAATTCTAAATATCTACCTATAGAATTTGGTAAAATAGCTTCACCATCTATAACATCTTTTGAAAAACCTATAAGTTCAAGTTCTTTATTTTTATCTTTTAAAGAATAACTTATACGTATTTTTTTCGTATTTTTATCTATTTTTTTTATAATATTATATATTTTTTTATTCATAAAAACTCCTGTTTTTTTTATAATTAATAAACTTCTTGAAATATGATAAAATATAATATATAATACAATTTGTTGAGGTGTATTATATTATATCTAATACATATTTAAAAAGGTCTTCCGATTCGTTCGGTTGACCTTTTTATTATATATACAAAAAGAAAAAATTGCAAGATAAAATAAATAAAACACGAATTTTTAACAAGATTACAAAACACTTGATTTTTTAATAAAAAAATATTATTATAAACATAAATAACATAAAAACACGATAAAAATATAGAAAACACGAATTTTTAAACATAATTAAAGAGGGGACTTTTATGAATTTTACAAAAAAGCAATTAGAAATATTAAATATAATACAAACAAACAAAAATATGACTCTTAAGGATATAGCTTTAAAATTAGGAGTTGATTCAACAGGTGCTATACATGATAGATTAAAAAGATTAATCAATAAAGGAGCTCTTATAAAAGACGGAAAAAAATATACTGTAATAAGCGATAACATATCAACTCCCGATTTAGTTTATTTACCTTTTTATGGATATGCTCAAGGAGGCAATAATGATTTATATAATTTAGGAAAACCTTTAGGAGAAAAAGCATTTACATCTGAAAGCCTACCGAACAAACCTGAAAAACTATTTGTTATTGAAGCAAAAGGAAATTCTATGGAACCTCAAATAAAAGAAGGTGATATATTAATCTGCGAATGGGTAAATGACAATAATGTAAACAGCGGAAATATTGTAATAGCAACAACAAAAGATAATGGTATAAAAATAAAAAAAATAGACTTCTTTAAAAGATTATTATTATCAACAAATTCTGATAACGATAAAAATTCAAATATACCTTTTGAAGACATATCAACTATAAATGGAAAAGTTGTTCAAATAATATCAAAATTAGCATAAACCAATAAAAACCGTTTATTTTTGGTATTTATCGGTATATTATTATATATGAAACATTTATAAAAGTTAGATTTTGATTTTTGGAAGTTTTAAAAATCTTTTAAAAATTTTTATTTTATTTTTAAAATTTAAAATTAAAAAGATGTTAAATTATTGATTTTACTTTGAAAAATATGGTGG
>CAYJFW010000085.1:0-1281 GCA_964369895.1 uncultured Bacteroidales bacterium | reverse complement strand
AGAATCAAGCCCATTTGGTCATTTTTATATTTAATAAAATGCCGTTTAATTTGATTTTAAAAACTATTGATTTTTTGTGGGGAAATGTGGTGGAAGTTATAGGACTTGAACCTATGACCCAGTGATTAAAAGTCACTTGCTCTACCAACTGAGCTAAACACCCATAAAGATGTAATAATAATACATTAAAAAAAATCATAGTCAAGTATTTTTTAAAGAAAATATTAAAAAATTCTTAATGAAGTCCAAGCTTATCCCTGATTTTTATCCATTCACGACGATTTTTTTCATGTTCATCCAAAGTTTTTGCAAATTTATGTCCACCTGTTCCATCTGCAACAAAGTAATAATAATCAGTCACCAGCGGATGCAAAACCGCGTTTATACTCTCAACACCTGGGTTTGCAATTGGCCCAAATGGCAAAGCTTTTATCCTATAAGTATTATAAGGTGTCATCACCTCCAAATGCTTCCTATAAAGCTTTCTGCCTTTCATATCGCCATATTTATTTGTGAGGGTATAAACAACTGTTGGATCGCTCTGTAACCTCATCCCTTTTCTCAACCTATTTACAAAAACTGAGGCCACCTGAGGGCGTTCCTCTGGCACACCTGTTTCTTTTTCAACCATTGATGCAAGAATTATCGCCTCTTCTTTTGTTTTAATTGGAAGGTTTTCATCACGCCCCTCCCATAACTCGTTAATCACTTCATCCATAGCCGTCTTCATTTTCAAAAGAATATCATCTTTCGTAACAGATTTATTATATGCATAAGTCTGAGGAAGAAGCTCGCCGTCCTCTACCTTTACAGTGATTTTTCCAGCCAAATCATCATATGAATTTAAAAGCTCAAAAATTTGCTTCACTGTTAAACCTTCGGGAATTGTAATATATTTATTATAAGTCCTTCCACTGGTAATTGTATTTTTAATATCACTAAGTGTTGCATTGGGAAGTATTTCATACTCGCCGGTTTTAAGGTTTGCTTGATTAAGGGTTAAATACATCCAAACCTTAAACAAAAATTCAGAGTTAATAACATTGTCAGATTTAAGCTTACTTGCAACAGAGGAAAGCACATCGCCCTCACCTATCTCAACAATCTTTTTTTCATTTGTATTAAGTGGAAGTATGAAAACATAAAAAAGGAATATTGCAAAAACAACAACCCCAGAAAAAATCCCATACTTTAATAAATTTTTATGCATAACTATTCCTTATCTGAAAAATCATTATAACAGGAGAAAAGATTCTTTTCAAATAAAAAAACCGCTCAATT
>CAYJFW010000084.1:0-2646 GCA_964369895.1 uncultured Bacteroidales bacterium | reverse complement strand
AGAACCATCACTGCAATCTGCATTTGTTGAATATGGCGGCACAAGACATGGATTTTTACCATTTTCTGAAATACATCCTGATTATTTCCAAATCCCTATTGAAGATAAAAAAGCCCTTCTTATATCATCATCTGACATAGAAGAAGATGAAGAAATAGAAAGCACAGGTGTTGAAACTTTCTCTGATGATGAAGATGAAATAGGCGAAAAACAAGCAGAAGAAAAAAGAAAACTTCTTATGAAAAAATACAAAATTCAAGAAGTTATAAAAAGAGATCAAGTACTTCTTATCCAAGTTGAAAAAGAAGAACGCGGCAACAAAGGTGCTGCAATCACTACTTATATATCACTTGCTGGCCGTTATTGCGTTCTTATGCCTAACAGCAATAAACGTGTTAAATATGGCGTTTCAAGAAAAATTCCATTTGGTGAAGAAAGAAAAGAGCTTAAATCTATACTAAAAGATCTTCCAATTCCAGAAGGTATGACAGTTATTGCAAGAACCGCTGGTATGGGAAGAAGCAACAAGGAAATACTTGGCGATTATAATTATATGACAAGCCTTTGGAATGAAATAAGAAAAACAACTCTTGCATCAACTGCACCTGCTCTTATACATGAAGAAGGAAATCTTCTTAAAAGAACAGTTCGCGATATGTACAAACCTGATATTGATGAACTTTTAATAGAAGGAGATGAAGGTTATAAAAAAGTAACCGAATTTGCAAAACAAATTGGATTTTCTGATACTAAAAAAATAAAAAAATACAATGGTGCTGCTCCTATATTTATCGAAAATAAAATAGAAGCTCAACTAGAAGCAATCCAAAACCCTATTGTAAAACTTCCATCTGGTGGTTATTTAGTTATAAACCCAACAGAAGCTTTAACTGCAATCGACGTTAATTCAGGCCGTGCAACAAAAGAAAGAAATATTGAAGAAACTGCATTCAAAACAAATACAGAAGCAGCAATTGAAATAGGTCGTCAACTAAGACTTCGCGATATGGGCGGTCTTGTTGTTGTTGACTTTATCGATATGGTTGAACCAAGAAACAATCAATCTGTTGAACAAAGAATGAGAGATTCTCTTAAAAAAGACCGTGCAAAAATACAAATGGCAAAACTTTCTCAATTTGGTTTGATGGAAATTTCAAGACAAAGACTAAGACCAAGCTTTCTAGAACTAAGTCACAAAACTTGTCCTCATTGTCTTGGAACAGGATTTGTTCCATCCGTTCAAACAGCATCAATAAATCTTATAAGACATATAGAAGAAGAACTTCTAAAGAAAACATCAAAAAGAATTTATGTTGCAGTTCCATCAGACGTTGCTCTTTACACACTTAATCAAAAACGTGATGATTTAACAGAACTAGAAGAAAGATATAATACAAGCATTATTGTAAATGGTGATGACTCTATATTAAATGAAAAATCATATGTTCTTGAAAAAATGGATCTTGATAGAAAACTTGGAACATACTTCCGTGAAAAAGAAGCATCCAATACAAAATTCAGAAATGATATTAAAAAACAAAAAAATGGTGATTTAATAAAAAAATCATCAGCAAACAAAATGCAAAAAACTAAAAAGACTAAAAAAAGCTTATTTGAAAAACTTTTTGGTGTATAAATTTTTTATAAAAACTCCTGAAAGGGAGTTTTTTTTTACTAAAATAAAACTATTGACAAAAAAAATGAATTATACTAAAATACATTCTATACTGTAAAAAAGTATATAGAATAAAGATATAAAAAGGATATAAAAATGCAAAAATTACTAAAACATAACTTTATAAAACATGCTACAGAAGAACAAGTTAGAAAAACAGTAAAAAGAGGAGCAAACCCAAATGCAAAAGGAAGAAATCCTAATTATGATACACCTCTTCACAAATCTGTTGATCTAAATAATGCACAAGCTTTCTTCGGACTATTAAAAAGTGGAGCAAATTTTTATAATGTAGAAAATATAGAATTTATTGAAACATATACAGAAAATGTTATAAAAAAACTACTAAATAAAAATGAATCAAAAAATATTGATTTATCAAAATTACAAGAAGAAATAAAAAACTATTCAGAAGCATATAAAATAGAAGTAGAACATCCAGATTCAAAAACTTGTATAATAGAAAAATATTACAGAAATGCAGAAATTCTTAAAATGTGCCTTGAATATGCAACAAAATCTAAATAATAATTTTTAAATAATAAAAAAAATAATTGACTGTTTGTATTTTATAATATATTATACAGTCAATTCTTTGGGAATGTAGCTCAGTTGGTTAGAGCTCCCCGCTCATAACGGGGCGGTCGTTGGTTCGAGTCCATCCATTCCCACCACTTATTTCCAAGATATATTTTTTCATTATAATTTAAGAGTCTTTTTAAACTCCGTTTAAAGTCCCTTGTGTCTGCTCACAAGTTCGCATTCATCTACGAAAAGCTCGGTTTCCCATTCATTTCTACCAACAAAAAGATCTTTAAAAGGCTGTTTTTTTATATCAATGAACAACCTCTAAACTATAGAAAAATAAAATTTTTAAATTTAACTTGATAATAAAAAAATATTCCTTAATATATACAAAAGGAGAGAGAAATTTTTATGAAGCAATTACCCAATTCTGTTTTTAAATTTTT
>CAYJFW010000083.1:0-2704 GCA_964369895.1 uncultured Bacteroidales bacterium | reverse complement strand
ATTGATGAAGCAAAAAGACTTTTAAAAGTTGCTGAAAAACTTGCAAACTCTATGATAGAAGAAGATGAAAAACAAGTTGAAAAAACATCAACAACTGAAATTGCACTAAACAACATTCCTGTTGTAAATATAAATGCAGTAACAACACCTGAATTTAAAATAACATTTACAAAAGATTCTGAAAAACTTAAAAAATCAGATGAAACAAAATTTTTAAATCTTGTTCCAACTCTTAAATCAGAACCAAATACAACATTAAAAATTGTTTCATATTACACAAATGCAGATAACAGAAATATTGCATTTTCAAGACTTCTTAACACAAGAAAACTTTTACTTGAAAAATCTGTTCCAACTGCACAAATAATGATTATGGTTTTGGAAGATGAAACAATCAATAAATCAAAACAAAATTCAATTGAAACATTTTTAATAAAATAAAAATCAAAGGAAAAAAAACAATGAGCAAAGAAATAATAGATTTAGCAATAGGCGCATTAAAAAACGGACAAGATGCAATAGAAGAATTAATAAAAAACTTCCCATCACAATCTTTTACTGAATTAATAAATTATATATCAAATGATTTAAAAGGAAAAGTTGTTGTTGCAGGTCTTGGAAAATCAGGTGATGTTGCAAAACGTTTAGCAACAACATTAACTTCAACTGGAACTCCTGCTGTATTCTTACATTGTACAGAAGCATCCCACGGCGACATGGGAATAATTGGCGATGATGATTGTGTTATTGCAATTTCAAACAGCGGTGAAACAAAAGAAATGAACAATGTAATTGATTATACTCGTCGTTTTGGTGTAAAACTTATTGCAATATGTAACAACCCAGAAAGCACACTTGGAAAAAACGCAGACTTAAACATAACTATCCCAGACCTTCCTGAATTATGTTTAATTGGAAAAGCTCCAACAACATCAATCGTACTATTAAGCAATATGGTAAACGCAATTGTTGTTTCAATGGAAAGACAAAAAGGCCTTACTTGTGATATGTATGTAAATTGGCATCCAAATGGCAAACTTGGCGCTTCTATTAAAAAAGTTGCTGAACTTATGCACACAGGTGAAGAACTACCTATCGTATCAGTTGGCACACCAATGCCAGAAGTTCTTGATGTAATGAGCAGAAAAGTTCGTTTTGGTTGTGTTGGTGTAATTGATAATGATGGACGTTTGGCTGGTATATTCACAGACGGAGACATAAGAAGAAGACTTGTTGAAGGAGTTATGGATTTAACAGATAAAAAAATCGAAGACGTTATGGGTAAATCACCAAAAACAATAACATCTGACAGCTTGGCATCATCTGCTCTTCTTGAAATGAATGAAAAGAAAATACAAATGTTATTTGTTGTTGATAACGACAATAAACCAGTCGGAGTAATAAACTTCCACGATTTATTAAAAGCAGGAATTATGTAATTGAAAGATAAAATTTCAAAATTTGGGCGAAAAATAAAAGTATCTGGAAAGAAAGCCAAAACAGTCTATAAAAAAATGACTTTCCACAGCAGGGTTGTTTTACTTCTTAAAATCGCCCTGCCCAGCATTACTGCTCTTTTTGTTGGAACTATAATTTTATTACCAAAAATTGAT
Source organism: uncultured Bacteroidales bacterium (assembly GCA_964369895.1). Classification (GTDB taxonomy): domain Bacteria; phylum Pseudomonadota; class Alphaproteobacteria; order Rs-D84; family CACZYB01; genus CACZYB01. The sequence goes on along the minus strand of CAYJFW010000083.1, from coordinate 1,091 downwards.
GAAAAAATATCAAATATTGAAATTGATATACCGACACTTGATACAAAAAACAACATATCATTTACAATGGATAATGGGGAATTTTATGGCCAAGGTGATAACGGCAGTATATTTTCAATAAACATTAAAAACTTTTCTGAAAACAGAAAAAATATGATTATGCTTTTTGATACTATTGAAGCAAAAATATTTCTAAAAGATGCAAGCTGGATTGAAGTTGAAACACAAAAAGGTAATTATAAATCAAATAAACGAGAATTTATAATGACAGGAAATACTTCTGTTACAGACAGCGACAACAATCAACTTAATACAACAGAAGCAATAATGAACATAAAGGATATGTCAGTTTATGGCAACGAAGATGTAAAGGCAACAACCCCATTCGGAAATATCGAAGGCGAAGGCTTTAACTTCAAAAAAAATGATAAATATATTTTCAAAGGCAAAATCAAAGCCCTTATAGATACATCAAAAATCGAAAAATAATTAATTTTAATTACAGAGTTTTCCCTTAACTTCTTCAATATAAGCAAAAATATTTTGTGCTTCTTTACCTTCAGGACCTTCATTTAAATAACTATTAACTGCTTGTAATGCAGGATTATAAGTTAAACTTCCCAAAAAGTCTTTATTCTTTAAAATTAAATTTTTCCAAGCATTTAAATTATCTTCTATATCTTCTTTAGTCTCAACATTTTTTATATCAGAATAAAGATTTTTAGCAACAAGACAAGCATTATTCTTATTTATATCTCTTTCATAATTACAAACGCAAGTTTTAAAACCTTTCATAACATTTACCAAAAACTCTTCAGATATGGAAATATCACTCTTTCCACGATATTTTAAACTAGAATCAGGATTTTTTAATTCTTCATTATACTCAGCATAATTATTTAAAAAAAGATTTTTTTGATTAGTACAATTATCAACAGAATAAGCAGAAATAAAATCATTCCATATACCAACAGCACCAATAGAAACAGTATAATCATCTAATATAGAACAATAATTTTGAGAATTATTATTTTCAACAGCAGATGTAATAATTTCATCACCATCATCTTCAGTTTTTTCATATTGCTCTT
>CAYJFW010000082.1:0-2742 GCA_964369895.1 uncultured Bacteroidales bacterium | reverse complement strand
TTATAATAATCTAAATACTACAAGAAACTAAACAAAAATACAAGAATTAAAAAATCCCACCATTTCAGCAAAAATATGTGAAAACCAAAATAGTTGGAGAGTTTACTTAAGTTATCTCTTAAATAACCTATTAGACTTCCAAATTATGCTGGATAGTGTTAGACAGTTTAGGGAGAGGAGAGAATGGGTAAATAAAATCACAAAATTTATGTTTTCAACATTCTTCTTTTTCTATTATATTAAAAACTTTGGTAACTTACCACATTTTTTAGTAATATCTGTTTTAAAAAATTTTTCTAATATATTTTCGATATCATTAGAATCTTTATTTTCTAATATAAAACTCATAAGTTCAGTTGAAATACATTTACATAATTTTTTATCTTGTTTTTCATTATTTTTTTCAAATTCTTTTAAACAATTTATGTATATTCCTTCTTGTGTTTCATTTATTCTTTCTTGCAATTCTTCTTCTGATTTTGGTTCGTTTTTATATTCAAATATAACAAAAGGAATTGTTCTTAATCTTTCATCTTTAGAAGTATACTTATATACTCCATCATAAACAAAACATTTTTCATCAGTAGGGGTAATTATCATACCATCATAGTAATCAACATTTAGTTGGTTTTCTATAAAAACTGTTTGATTAAATACTGAACATCCATCTTCAAATGTACATTCATGAGCCAAAGCACCATCATCTAAAGTTTGAAATACTTCAAATTTACTTATGTTTTTACAATTTTTATTATCATTTGATGCATTTGATACATTTGATGCATTTGATACATTTGATACATTTGATACATTTGATACAGAACAAGCGCTTACTAATAAAGCTAAAATAAGTAAATTTTTTATCATTTTAATTCTCCTATTAATTACATATAAAAATTCTAATATGTAATATAATACAAAGCAATAAAAATATGACATGGGACTCTAACTTTTTAAAAATGTGAGAAAATTCAAATTTTTGAGCCAAAAGTTCGATACAGCAACAGATTTAGCACTTTCCAGACTTATTTGTATCAAACCAATTTTTGATATGTATAATACCTTACTTTAAAACAAAAATAATTCAAAATTATAAAAAACTTGTCTTTTCCTATTTTTATATTAAAATAAAAGCAACAGGATATTTAAATGAAAAACATTAAAATCTATAATAAAATTTTACCAATTTACAACAAATTAAATTTTAAAAAATTTATTGTATTAACATTTGCAAGTTTTTCTTTATTTGCCTGCACAACTATCCCTATTTCTACAAAAGACGAACGCCTATCTGATTACCAACCCAAAATAACTGATAATGATTTTTCTTATAATCCAATTAAAACTCCTATTGGCGAGGTTTATGAAAAAAAATTGATGTCTGATAAAAAAATCAATGGTGCTACTTTAGTTGAAGACGGAGTATCTGCATTCATAATTCGCGCTGCCTTTGCTGAAATGGCAACAAAAACTATTGATTTACAAACTTATATCTACAGCGATGATTTCTCCTCTGACATTTTACTTCTTGAATTAAAAAAAGCTGCAGATAGCGGTGTAAAAATAAGAATTTTAATTGATGACTATGGATCTAAATCTGATTTAACAAATGTTATATTTTTAAATAATCATCCAAACATAGAAGTAAAAATATTCAACGCTGTTTCCAACCGATCTTCCCTTTTATACTATCCTGAATTTTTAGTCGATTTTAACAGATTAAATTCCAGAATGCATAATAAATTATTTATAGTGGACAATATTGCTTATATAACAGGAGGTCGTAATGTTGGGGACAATTATTTTTATCCATCAAGCTCAAGCAATTTTTCAGATACAGATGTATTATTCTTAGGCCCTATGGCAACCGAGGCTACAAAAAGCTTTGATGATTATTGGAAACATCATTTGGCAATACCTGCGTCTGTATTCGAACGCACATCATCAAAAAAAGAAATGGATAAATTAAAAGAAGAATTTACAAAACATCTGGATAAAGGTGACTTGGAAATAGAAAAATATAAAAAATTTATTTCAGAAACAAAAGAAGCTTATAAAAATAAAAAATTTAATTTTAGCTGGGGATATGGAGAATTTTTATATGACCCACCAGAAAAAGTCGAAATGACATCAAAAGAAAAAGAAGATTACGAAGGCGAAATTATAAACAATCTTAAAACATTATGGGATAACACAAAAAAATCTGTATACATATCCGCTGCCTATTTTGTACCAGGAAAAAACAGTGCAGAAAGAATAGTTAAACTTAAAAATGATGGTGTACACATGACACTTGTTACCAACTCGCTTTCATCAACTGATGCACCAATTGTTTATACAAAATGGGAAAACTATCGCTCTGACTTTATAAATGCAGGTGCCGATGTTTATGAATTTATGACAGATGCAAAAAACCTAAGAAAAAAAGTTCCAAATTCCAAAAAAAATAAATTAAGTTTTTCCAGTCTCCACAGCAAAACAATAGTCTTTGATGAAGAAACATCTTGGATTGGAAGCTTTAATTTAGACCCAAGAAGTGCTTTATATAATACTGAAAATGTTACTATTTTTAAAAGCAAAGATTTTGCAAAAAAATTAAAAGATATGATAATCAAAGACACAAAAACATCATGGAAAGTAACAATTGAAGATGGCAAAACCGTATGGACAAGAACTAATCCAAACAATGGTAAAAAAGAAAAATTTTACCAAAGCCCTGATACAAATCTTTTCGAAAGATTA
>CAYJFW010000081.1:0-2799 GCA_964369895.1 uncultured Bacteroidales bacterium | reverse complement strand
CACTATCTTTGCTAGATTTAACATTATTATATGTAGGATCCTTAATATTCATTTCTTCATCTTCATCTGCCCAAGAGCTCCACATAGATAAAGCAGGGTCAATATTAAAACCTACTGCAAAGGTCATAACAGCCATAATAATCAGAAAATTTTTACGCATAATCTCTCCTTTTTTGTTTCCATATCTATATTTAATAGCATCCTTAAATAAAAAAGTCTATAATGAAATTAAAATTTTTTAAAAAAACTTTTGCTTTTTAATAAATATTTGTTGTATCATATAAAAATAAAACAAAGGATGAGAAAATGGATATAATTTTATCTGGTGCAGAAGGCAGAATTCAGGCAAGTTATCATAAGTCAAAAACCCCAAACGCACCAATTGCTGTGATATTTCACGATTTACCATCAAATGGTGGAAATATGAATGAAAAAGTTAATTACACATTATTTTATTCGTTTTTACAAAAAGGTTTTTCAGTGATTCGTTTTAATTTCCGAGGAATAGGGAGCACACAAGGCATTTTCGAAGCAGATGAAGGTGAACTAACAGACGCTTCAACTGTTGTTGATTGGATACAAGAACAAAACGAAGAAGCTGAAGAATTTTGGCTTGCAGGAAGCGGTTTTGGCGCATGGGTTGCAATGCAAATTTTAATGCGAAGAATTGAAATAACTGGTTATATAGCAGTAAACCCATCTTTAAAAAAATATGATTTTTCATTTTTTAATCCAGCTCCTTGTGATGGTCTTGTGATTGGTGCTGGTTCTGATCCACAAATAACAGAAGATTCTCTTAAAACATTGGTTTCTCAAATAAACAAACAAAAATCATCACATGTTGATTATGCTTCAATACCTGGTGCTAATCATAATTTTGAAGGTAAGTTAAAAGAATTATTTGAAACAACAACCTCTTATATTGATAAAAAACTTTCAAAATAATTAAACTTTTAAATTTTATAAGATATTTTACTTATATTTTATAGGATTTTTTATTTTTATCAAAAAAATACTTGACAAAATAATTATAATATTGTAATTTATGTCTAAAAGTTATTAAAATAAGGATAAAAAATGAACAAAGTATTAAAAAATTTAGTTATTATCTGGCTTTCATCAATATCAACACCTGCTGCTGCAAATTTGATATTTAATTCTGATAACAGTATTGAAAATATGTACTTATCAAAAAACTCTCCAAAAGAAGAAAGTTTTAAATCTTTAATTTCTTCTAAAAACGAAGAAAAAGAAATAAAAGAAGAAGATAGAACAAAACGTCTTTATGTTGCTGCTTATGGTGGTTATTTTTATACAAGAGATAATATGGAATTTAACGATGCAAATGATTGTCAAGGAGGTTTAAAACCTGATTTCGTTTGTAATTCATCAATACCAAATCCAATAAAACTTGATTACGAAAATCGTGAATTTTATACAGTTGCATTTGGTATAAATTCTGAAAATCCTTTAAGATTAGAATTTTCATATTTTGAACTTGGAAAAGAACTTGAAATAAATGGAAAAAACCAAGTTGGTGCAGATGAAAGAAAATATGTGTCATCAACTGATGTTCTTGGTGGATCAATCAATGCTTATTTGGATCTTGTAATTCACAGAAATAAACCTGGTGTTGTTTTTGTCCCTTATGTTATGGCAGGTATTGGTATATCAGAAGTTGATTTATCCCCACTTGCATTTACTGGCACTTCAGGTAATCTTTATGAAATAGGTGGCAACAAACAAACAAAAAGAACAACTGTTTTTGGCGCAGGTTTTTCAGTAGGTCTTAATAACTATATATCACTTGATATTGGATACAGATATTATGATTTTGGAACAATTAAAACAGCCGATTTTATGACAGAAACAAATAACACTGATCCATTAAATCCTGTTGTAACAAATCACGATATTGAGCTTAAAAGTGATTTTGAAGCACACACAGCAGTTGTCGGTATTAAATTTCAAATATAAAAAAAAGCCCTTTTAAAAGGGCTTTTTATTTTATCAATTTTCCATCACTTCCAATTATAAATATTCCAAGTTTATTTGCCAAAGATATAACTTTATCTTTATCTTCAATTATTGATTTTCCTGCTTCAATCATAATTCCATCAAATTTATATTTATGAAGATTTTTAATTGTTTTTTCTCCTAAAACTGGAATATCTGCTCTCATTTCTTGGAATGGTTTTGCAACCTTAATAAGTATTCCGCCATTTTTTTTATTTTTAACTTCATATGCACGTTTTATAAGCTCATCTGTACCTTTAAATTTTTCTTTTGCAATAACTTCGCCATCCAAAACAACAATTGATTGGCCTTTATCTGTTAATGCAAAATTTAAAGCTTCTTTAAAACCATAATTTATATCTTTAATATTTTTTGATGAAGGAAGCACATCAGTAATTATTTTATTAGGCATTAAAAGATCTGGAATTAAATCCTGTATTCCAATAACTTTTATATCCTTTTTTTCAAACTCAGAAATAACTAATCTTAATACACCATCAAATTTATTTTTAATAAACAAAAGCTTGAAAAATATTCTTATTAAATCAAAACTTGGTTTAACAGATGCTGTATTTACACCACCAATAATTATAATTTTATCAACATTATTTTTTTTGAAAAATTTAATTGTTTTTGAAAGACTTGATAAATGAAATTCTTTATAATTTTCTTTTTTTACTTGTTTTTTAAGAAGTGGAGATACAGAATTTTTAATTCCAACAACAAAAGCATTTTTATTATTTTCTTTTGCCCAATCAATTATTTTAAAAGGAAGATTTTTAT
>CAYJFW010000080.1:0-2817 GCA_964369895.1 uncultured Bacteroidales bacterium | reverse complement strand
GAACAGAACATTCTACTTTAGAACCAGGATATTATAGGGTAGAAGTGTCAGGCGGCGGCGGCGGCGGCGGACATAGTGGCATTTGTATAAATGAAAGTGGTGGAAGAGGTGGTAATGGAGGTAAAGCAATAAAATATTTTACTACAAATTCTGAAGTATCTTATAGTGTACTATCAGCAGGTTATGCAGAAGAATCTTTCTCAAATTCAACTAGCTCTTCTTTTACAATTTCTTCTTTGGGAATTAATCTTAAAGCAACAAGTGGTAAAGTAGGTAATGGTCCTTCATGTCCTCTTTTCTGTATAGGAGGATGTAGTAATGGTTCACAAGGATCGCACGGAACAGCCAGTGGAGGTGATCAAAATCTTACTGGACAAGGATCTAGCGGTGGACACGGTGGAAGTGCAGGTGGTTGGCCTGGAGATGGAAGTTCAGGAAGAATTGATATATATAGATTTTATCCATATTAGTAAAAAAAAGCCTCCCATCAGGGAGGTTTTTTTATTATGATTTAGTTTACATTGATGAACAGATTTGTTCAGTTTCATTTATTAAATTTTCAAGTGCAGGATTTGTTATCATCATTTCTTTTACTTTTTTTACAGCATAGATAACAGTTGCATGATCACGTCCACCAAAATTTTTTCCAATTTCAGGAAGGGATTTTGATGTTAAGCTTTTTGTAATATACATTGCAACTTGTCTTGGGATTACAATTTCTTTGTGTTTTCTGTCGCCATCAATTTCAGATATAGTTACATTCCATTTTTCTGCAACAACCTTTTTTATGTCTTGGATGTTTAATGGTTTTGATGATACAGCCAATATATCAGAAAGAATTTTTCTTATGTTTGAAAGTTGAGGCATTTCATTCATTAATATTGAATGTGCAGAAATTCTGTTTATTGCACCTTCAAGTTCACGAATTGATGTTGTTATTTTTGATGCGATGAAATCTGATACTCCGCTTTCTAGGTGAAGATCAAGGTCTTTGCATTTTTTATTTACAATTTTTAATCTTAAATCAAAGTTTGCAGGAAGTATATCAATTACCAAACCTGATGATATTCTTGATTTTAAATTTTCATTTAATCCATCAATTAAAAATGGTGATGAATTTGATGCAATTACAACTTGTTTACCATTTGTTATATAATCATCAATTATGTGGAAAAGTTCTTTTGCTGTTGCACCTTTTCCTGCGATGAATTGTATATCATCAATTATTAATATATCTGCTGATTTAAAGCTTTGTTTAAAACGATACATATCATTTTCTTTTAAAGCCTTTACAAATGAATACATAAATTTGTCAGCAGAGATGTATATAACTTGTTTTTTTGAATTTGAATTTATAAGTTCATTTGAAAGAGCATTAAGAAGATGAGTTTTTCCAAATCCTGATGGAGAATGGATAAATAAAGGATTAAATGTAGTAGTATCTTGTGTCGATATACGTTTAATACTTTCGTATGCAATTGCGTTTGAACTGTCTTTTATAAATGTATCAAATGTAAATCTTTCAGATATTTTTGTTGATAATGTTGAAAGAGTTGTTTTTGTTTCAATGGTTTCAATTGTATTTTGAGAAGTAGTTAATTCTTCTTTGATTATTTTTGGTTCTAATACTGATGTTACAACATTTACTTTTATTTGTTTTATATCAGGTGATATTTCATTTATTGCAGAAAAAAGGTGGGAGAAGTAATTTCTTTTTACCCAATCGGCAATAAAACGGGTAGGTGCATTAAGATATAATGTATCAAGATCAATCTTGTCAAAACTAAGCGGGGCAATCCAACTTTTGTACTCAGAAGTATTTAAGCTTTTTTGAACAGTCTCTTGTATCTTTTTGAAGCATTCCATTTTATAGAAATTCCTTCTCTCCTTTAGTTAATAATATCCTTTTCTCACAAGGTTCGTATCTTTTGGATACATGGAAAATCTTATAAGGGTGAAAATAAAAAATCTAGTTATAAATTATTTTTTTATTATTGACAGGATTTAGTATTGACTTTTTATTTTAGGCGTTAAGGAAATATTACTTAGGAATGGAAAAAGCTTTAAAAAATCAATATGTTATATTGTATTTTTACTTTTTTTTGTATAATATTTTTTTTCAAGAGTCTTTGTTTTCTCCTAAGGAATCGGAAAGTATGTTCTTTACAAAATTTACGAATCAATCTATAATAGGTTTATATTTAATTTAGTGAGGTTAAAAATGAAGAATAAAATCATATACTTAGAGGGTGATATTCCTAATGATATAAAATGGGGTAAAAAAATTGCAATTGATACAGAGACAACAGGTCTTTCTATGTTAAGGGATAGGTTGTGTGTTGTTCAAATTTCAAATGAGAGTGGTGATATTTATGTAATTAAGGTAGAATCACCATATAATTTACCGAATCTTAAGAATCTTTTTTCGAATCCAGAAATAGAAAAAATTTTCCATTTTGCAAGGTTTGATGTGGCAATGATTAAAAAATGTTTAGGTGTTGATATGGAAAATATTTTTTGTACGAAAATTGCATCAAAACTTTCAAGGACTTCTACTGATAAACATAGTTTGAAAGCTTTGGTAAAAGAATTTTTTAATATTGATCTTAATAAAAATGAACAAACAAGTGATTGGGCAGTTAAAACACTTTCTGAAAGCCAAATAGAATATGCGGCAGGAGATGTTTTGTATCTTCATAAAATAAGAGAAATTTTAATAGAAAAATTAGAAAGGGAAGGAAGGCTTGAGGCAGCTCAGAAATGTTTTGGGTTTTTACCAACAAGATGTTTTCTTGATTTAAATGGTTGGGAAGCAGA
>CAYJFW010000079.1:339-2873 GCA_964369895.1 uncultured Bacteroidales bacterium | reverse complement strand
TTCCAGAAATTTGATTGAGAAAATAGGGATTAAATCTACTGGCGGATGGGGTGGGATTCGAACCCACGGTGAAGTTGCCCCCACAACGGTTTTCAAGACCGCCGCATTCGACCACTCTGCCACCCATCCGTCTAAGATGAGGCAATTATACATTTCAATTATTTTTTTGTAAAGTAAAAATTTAAAAAAATTTAAATAGCTTTTCCTATATAATTTTCTTTTAATTTTTCGAGCATAATATTTGTTTCTTTTAACAAATTTTTAGATGTCTTTTTTGTACTATAAACAGGTTTTTGATTTTCTTGTTTTTTTCTGGTTGCTTGTATGCCAAAATCTGGGTCCATTTTTCCAAAATAATAATGAGGAGATGTATGAGAAGAATTTTCTAGCAAAACTGTATAATAAAAAATATTAAACATTTCTAAAATATCATAATTTTCAATTTCAACTAGATTTGATAGATAATCTATATTTTTAGCAAGTTTTTTTTCTATTGATATATATATATTAAATAATCTATCAGGAGTAAAATCAGATATTAAAAAATTTATATACGCTTTTATAAGAGTTTCAATATAATTATATTGATTTTCAACATCTTGTATACTTGATTTTGTAAGATGTTTTTTAAAAGAACTTTCAACTTCAATATTTTTAAGATAAATATTTATTTCTTTAAAAATCTCCCATTTTAATTTACCTTTTATATCAGAAAAATAAGTAGCTTCATTACTTCCTTTTTCATATTTTGAATTTGTTGAATTTGTCATTTTAAATACCTTAGTTTTTAATTTAGTTAAATATTAGACTAAATTTTTTTATACGTCAATGATAAAATGATATAAAAATAACCCCCTTTAAAAGGAGGTTATTAAAACTTAAAAGATTTTAATTATCTTGCGTCGTCAATTGCTTTTTGCATAACAGGAGTATCAACATATCCACGGAATAATTGATCTGCTACTACGAAAGCAGGAGTTCCTTGTATACCAAGTTTATTTGCAAGTTGTCTTGTTCTAAGAAGTTCTTCATCAACAGCAGGAGCTTCCATATCTTTTTTAAGTTTAGCAACATCAAGACCTGCTTTTTCTGCAGCGCCAAAAACAATAGCTTGAATTTTTTCATTCATTTCTGTTTCATTTGCTTTTTCATTTGCATCAGGAATAAGTTTTGTTTCAAAAAGCATATTGTTAAATGCTTCTACTTTATCAGCACCTTGTTCTCTTGAAGCAATTAATGCTTTTGCAGGAATTTTTGAAGGTGGGAAAATAGGGAAAGCTTTAAGAACAACTTTAACATCTTTTTCTGTTTCAAGAAGTTTTCTAACAGCTTCGTGTCCACGTTTACAATACCCACAGTTATAATCAAAAAATTCATAAATTACAATTTCTGAATCTACATTTCCAATAACAGGAGCAAATTTTGAATCATCTTCTGTTATTTGTTTAACAGCTTCTTTTGATGCTTCAAGTCTTTTTTCCATTTCTTTTTCTTCTAATTTTCTAACTGTGTCTGTTAAAATTTCAGGATTAGAAATCATAGCACCTCTTGTATGCATATTAACTGCAAAATATGATATTGCATAAATTGCAAAGAAAAGCATAAGAGCAGGAGCAACTATTTGTGCACCAATTCTTTTCCATTTATTATTATATACTTCAGAATTAAGCTTTTTTGAATAATACACAAAAGCAACAAGCCAAAGTACAGCTACTATTAAAATAAGTATATTTGTTATAGTCATTTCTTTCTCCTTTTTGTTGGTTAACTTTAACAGATACATAATAGGATTTTTTTTTAATATTGTAAAGAGTTTTTTTAAAACTAAAAAAAATATTTTTATTGAAATATTTCTAAGTTGTGATACCTTGTTTTCCAAAAGGAATTATATTTATGAAAACACCAACAAAAAATATCAGAAATTTTTCGATTATTGCCCATATTGATCACGGTAAATCAACACTAGCAGATAGACTTATCCAATTTTGTGGCGCTGTTTCTGAAAGAGAAATGAAAGAACAACTTCTTGATAATATGGAAATTGAGCGTGAAAGAGGAATTACAATCAAATCCCAAACAGTAAGACTTGATTATAAGGCAAAAGACGGGCAAGTTTATGAACTTAACCTTATAGACACACCGGGGCATGTTGATTTTTCATATGAAGTATCCCGCTCTCTTTCTGCATGTGAAGGTGCTTTACTTGTTGTAGATAGCTCTCAAGGTGTTGAAGCACAAACTCTTGCAAATGTATACAAAGCAATTGATGCAAATTTACAGATTGAAGTTGTTTTAAATAAAATTGATCTTCCAGCAGCAGATGTTGACAGAGTAAAAACACAAATTGAAGATGTTATTGGTTTAGATGCAAGTGATGCTCTTTTAATTTCTGCTAAAACCGGTCTTGGTATTGAAGATGTTTTAGAAGCAATTGTAAATCGTCTTCCACCACCTGTTGAAGACAAAGATAATAAACCTTTAAAAGCTCTTTTGGTTGACAGTTGGTATGATGTTTATCTTGGTGTTGTTATGAT
>CAYJFW010000079.1:0-329 GCA_964369895.1 uncultured Bacteroidales bacterium | reverse complement strand
AGTTGTTGAAGGTACCATATCCAAAGGAACAGAAATAAAAATGATGTCAACAGGCACAATTTATAAGGCAGAACAAATTGGTATTTTCAAACCTAAAATGGTACAAGTTAATGAACTATTCTCAGGCGAAGTTGGATATATAATAAGTGGTATTAAACAACTTTCTGATTGCAAAGTTGGCGATACAATCACAACAGAAAAAAATCCAACCGAAAATGCATTAGAAGGTTTTAAACCATCTGTTCCTGTTGTTTTCTCATCTATATTTCCGGTTGATGCATCTGATTATCCAACACTTAAAGAAGCTATTGCAAAATTATCACTAAATG
>CAYJFW010000078.1:0-2953 GCA_964369895.1 uncultured Bacteroidales bacterium | reverse complement strand
TAAATCTTTCATAATGACCTAAATCTAAATCTGTTTCTGCACCATCGTCTGTTACAAAAACTTCACCGTGTTGAAAAGGAGACATAGTACCAGGATCAACGTTTAAATACGGATCCATTTTTCTTTGACGTACAGAAAAGCCTCTTGATTGTAATAATGCACCAATTGCAGCAGATGCAATTCCTTTTCCAAGTGATGATACAACCCCTCCTGTTATAAAAATATATTTAGTCATTTACTTTCTCCTTTGTGAATATTCTTTTATAATTGTAGCCATAGATTGTAATTTTGCAAGATAAACTTCATCTTTTAATTCAAAAGGATCTTTGGGTGTTTCTCCCCTTTCTTTTTGAATTTCTGCCCGATCTTTTTTAGTATTTAAATCTAGTATTTCTTTTGTAGTTTTTATACCCAAAATTTGTAAAACTTTTGCTTCTACCTCTTTATCTTCTAATTTAAAGGTAGGTAAATTATCAAATTTATTTTTATCAGATTTTTCTTCTTTCTCAAACTTATTATAATCAGATGTTGTTATAACAATCTTATTATCATTTTCTAAAAAATCAATTGTGTTTGGGATTATTTGATATTCTTCTTCTATACGCTGACGAAAATTTGAAAGTGTTCTTAATGGAAAGGTTACAATTTTACATTCCAAATAAGGTTCATCGTTTTTTAATCTATATTTAAAACCATTAGTATTTAAATCATTTGAAAGAATAAACAATATATATTGATCAGGCATGCTCATTTTATATACTCCATTAAAGATAAAGGCCCCTTTAAAAGGGGCCTTTTTATTTCCAGTTATGAACCGATAACTTTTCTGTGTGCTGTTGCCTTTGGTGCGGCAGCATTTTTATTTTTCACTTTGACATCAGTTGCTTTTACATCTTTTGTATTTTTCACAGCTTCTGTTTTTGATTCTGCTTTTTTTGTATCAGCTTTTTTTGTATCTTCTTTTGAAGCAAGATCTGCTTTTTGACGAAGACCTTTTGCTGATGCATCTCTGTCTACAAGTTCAATTATTGCCATAGGAGCACAGTCACCATATCTTAGACCAGCTTTTAAAACACGACAGTAACCACCGTTTCTTGATGCGTATCTTTTTCCAAGAACATCAAAAAGTTTTTTTACAACTTCTTCTGAACGAAGGAAAGCTATTGCTTGTCTTCTTGCAGCTAAAGTATCTTTTTTTGCAATTGTAATCATTTTATCTACAAATGTACGAAGGTCTTTTGCCTTTGGAAGTGTTGTTGTGATTTGTTCATGTTCAAGAAGTGAACAAGTTAAGTTTGCGAACAAAGCCTTTCTATGTGATTTTGTTCTGTTAAGTTTTCTACCACTCATATTATGTCTCATTTTTTCGACCTTTTTTATTTGTAGTGTTGAATGTCAACACGGATTATTATTTTTATTACCGAATCTTTTCAAGTAATATTATTTACCTTTTTTCCCTTCAAATAAACCAACCTCGTCTGCCATCATTAATGAGCTTGCGCCGATTTTCATTTGAGTAAGAGCGGTGGTACCCGCTGCAAATGCTCCTGTTACAGCAAAATTAAAAAGCAGCAATCCGAAAATCATTTTAAATAAAAATGATCCGAATCCTTCTTGTTTTTTACCGCCTTTTGGAGCCATTTAAAACCTCTTATTTATATGGATTTTCAAATTTCTTTGAAAGTTCTTCTATGTTTTCTGGTGGCCAACCTTGAACATCCATTCCAAGATATAGACCCATAAGACCAAGTTGTTCTTTGATTTCATTCAAAGATTTTCTTCCGAAGTTTGGTGTTTTTAACATATCATTTTCTGTTTTTTGAACAAGTTCACCAATATATGTGATATTGTCGTTTTTCAAGCAATTATTTGCACGAACAGAAAGTTCAAGTTCATCAACTTTTTTAAGAAGTATTTTGTTAAATGGAAGTTCATCTTCTACTTCTTCTTTTTGAACAACTTCTGGATCTTCGAAGTTTACGAATAAACCAAGTTGATCAATTAAAATTCTTCCTGCAAGAGCAAGAGCATCTTCTGGTTTAACAGCGCCGTTTGTTTTAATTGTCATTAAAAGTTTATCATAGTCAGTTTTTTGACCCACACGAGCTTGTTCAACATTTGAAGCAACATTTAAAACAGGTGAGAAGATAGAATCAACTGCGATATAACCAATTGGCATATCTGTTTTTTTGTTTTCTTCTGCTGTTCTATAACCTTTACCGTTTTCAACAAAGAATTCGATATTTAAATCTGCTGTTGCATCAAGATGACAAAGCACGAAATCTTTATTTATAATTTCAACATCACCTGAAGTTTCAATCATATCTGCTGTTATAACACCTTCACCTTTTGCTTTTAAAGTAAGTTTTTTAGGATGTTCTGATTCTGATTTTAAAACTATTTGTTTTACGTTTAGAATAAGATCAATAACATCTTCTTTTACACCAGGAATTGAACCAAATTCATGAAGAACACCTTCTATTTTAATTCCAACTACTGCTGTACCTTGAAGTGAAGAAAGAAGAACACGACGAAGTGCTGTTCCAAGAGTAAGTCCGAATCCTTTTTCAAGAGGTTCGGCTGTTAAAGTTGCAACATTTTTATTTGTATCTTCTTTTTCTATTATTACTTTTTCTGGTTTAATAAGTTCTAGCCAATTATTTTGTATCAATTTCGCCCCCATTTTATATGGTTATAGATTTTTATTTTCAAATTTTATACGCGTCTTGCTTTCTTTGCACGACAACCATTATGTGGAATTTTTGTTATATCAACGATTCCGTTTATTGTAATACCAAGTGATTGTAATGTACGAACTGCTGATTCACGACCTGAACCTGGTCCTTCAAGTTTTACATCTAAATAACGGATACCATGTTCCATAGCTTTTTTACCAGCATTTTCTGCTGTTACTTGTGCAGCATAAGGTGTTGATTTTTTAGCACCATTAAAG
>CAYJFW010000077.1:0-2989 GCA_964369895.1 uncultured Bacteroidales bacterium | reverse complement strand
AGAATTTTTTTCTAAATAATATATAATGTCTATTATAGCAGAGGAGCTTGTATAACACAAGTATTTTTTAATATAAGGAGTTTTTTAATGTTCGGTTTTGGGATTTATATAGTGTTACTTGCTTTTGTTCAAGGGGTAACAGAATTTTTACCTGTTAGCTCTTCTGCACATATCCTTATTTTGCCTTCAATTTTAGATGTTAAAGATCAAGGCTTAGTTGTTGATATTGCCCTTCATATTGGTTCTTTTTTGGCTGTTTTGTTTTATTATAGGATAGATATTTTGGAAATAATAAAAAGTTTATTTTCGAAAAAGGCTGATAAATCTCTTTTTATTAAGATTATTATTGCAAGTATTCCTGCTGTTATTTTTGGGACTTTTGTATTTTTAGTTGGTATTAATTTTAGAAATCCCCATATTGTTATTTTTACAAGTGTTATTTTTGGAATATTTCTTTATTTATCTGATTTGTTTGGGAAAAAGAAAAAATTGTTTAAGGATATTTCTTATAAAGAAGCGTTTTTAATAGGAATTTCCCAAGCTTTTGCAATTATTCCAGGTGTAAGTAGGAGTGGAATTACAACTACATCAATGTTGTTTTTGAATTATAAACGTGAAGATGCATTGAAATTTTCGTTTTTGATTTCTTTGCCTCTTATATTTTTAGCAGGTGTTGGAGGTGTGTTGAAATTTGTAAATGAGCCTCAAACTATTAATGTATTAACTTTGTTTATTACAATATTGCTTTCTTTTATATTTTCGCTTTTGGCTATAAGGTTTATGATTTCTTGGGTAAAAACCTCTTCTTTTAAGGTTTTTGCTTTGTATAGAATAGCTTTGGGGGTTGTTTTATATTTCTTTTTAAAATAGCTTGCTAAGTAAAAAAAAATGTGCTATTATGAAAGAGTTATAGAGGAGAAAAAAACATGATGAAAAAAATATCTATTATTGCATTATCAAGTGTGCTTGCGTCTTGTACAGTTGGTTCAAATGCACCTATTCGTTCTGCAACAGATCCATCAGATGAAATAAAAAGAGAGATGTATGAACAATCTTATGGTTATGAAAATGCAACACAATTATTACAAGAAGAAAGTATGACTCTTCCTGAACCAAATGTTGTAATGCCGCCAGAAGAACCACAAATGGTAGAGACAGCTCCTATGGTAGCAGAAGCTCAACCTTCTATGCCTGTGGAACAACAAGCTCAACCTGATATGCCAAAAATAGAAGAAAAATCTGCGGCTTCTGTTGATGCTTCAAAAATTGATGTTACAAAAACAAATTTTGGTGCTGTTGGTACATATAAAATTGGAAATCCTTATTTGATTGATGGTGTTTCTTATTATCCACATGAAGATTATGAATACAGTGAGATTGGTATTGCTTCTTGGTATGGTCCGAATTTCCATGGTGGAAAAACTTCAAATGGTGAAACATTTAATGAAAAAAGTTTTTCTGCTGCACACAGAACTCTTCCTATGCCATCACTTGTTAGAGTTACAAACCTTGAAAATGGTGTGTCAGTTGATGTAAAAGTTAATGACAGAGGTCCATATGCAAGAGATAGAATTATAGATTTATCTTCTGCTGCGGCTGATGCTTTGAATATGAAAGATAAAGGTACAGCAAGAGTTAAAGTTGAAATTTTAAAAGAAGAAAGTATGAAGCTTAAAGATCTTGCTATGGAATCAAAAAATACTGATATTTATCCTTCAAATATTTCTCTTCAACCTGTTAAAATTGTTGACACAAAAACAGAAGATAAAAAACAAGTTGTTGAACCTATTACTGAAACTCAAAACATTACTAGTGTTGCGACACCAGAAGTAAAAGGTGATTATTTTGTTCAAGTTGCAGCATTTTCAAATTATGAAAAAGCAGAAGATTTGAAAAATAAACTTCTTGATATTGGTACAGTAAAAATCTTTAAGTCTGTTATAGATGGCGATACTTTCTATAAAGTTAGACTTGGTGAATTTGCAACAAAAGAAGATGCTGTTAAAACACAATCAGAAGTTACAAAATCAGGTATAAAAGGATCTCGTGTTATACTTAAAGAAAATGGAACTTTTAAATGGTATAATGTGAAATAAATCTTTTTAATAAAATATTTTAAAAGGGGTTTTTTATGACCCCTTTTTATTTTTTTTATATTCTTTTATGTAATTTAAAATTATAAATCCGACACCAATTGTTATAAATATATCTGCAAAATTAAAAGCAGGCCTGTGGTATGAATTTATATGAAAATCAAGAAAGTCAATTACAGCGCCGTAACGAATCCTGTCGAAAATATTTCCTATTGCTCCTGAAATTATAAAAATAAATCCAAGTATGTTTAGTTTATTTTTTTCTTGTTTTAAAAGATATGTTACATATACGGTTACAGCCATTGACATTATTACAAGCAACCATCTTCCCCAAATTGTTTCATTTGAAAGCATTGAAAAACTTACACCATTATTCCATGTAAGTATTATGTTAAAAAATGATGTTGGTTCTGATATTGGAAAAAATGTTGGGTATATATTTTTATAAAACCCAGAAAGTTCAATGTTAAATGGTGTTGCATTTAAAATAAGTAATTTTGTTATGAAATCAATCATAAATAAAATAAATATTAGAAGTCCTGTTTTTTTTGCCATTATTCTCTGTCCTTGTATGGATTTTTTGATGATTTCACTTTTAACCTTATGATGATTTTATTAAAACCAAATGCTTCACCTAAGGAGTTAACTAAATATCTTCTGTAATTTTCAGGTATGTCAGAAGCTCCTCCTACAAACAACGTAAATGTTGGTGGTCTGGTTGCGCTTTGGGTTATGTATTTTATTGTCATAGGTCTTTTAAGTCTTGAAAGTGGTGGAGGATTGTGTGCTACAACTTTATCAAGCCATTTGTTAAGTTTACCTGTTGTTATTCTTTGGCGTCTTAAATCGTAAAGTTCAAATACTTCTTTCATCATTTCTTTTATGCCTTTTGATTT
>CAYJFW010000076.1:0-3074 GCA_964369895.1 uncultured Bacteroidales bacterium | reverse complement strand
TCAAAGTTCAAAAATTCTTTGACGATGAAAAAAATGCAACTATAACATCTGTTGATCATTTATCTGAAAAACAAAGGGTAGCCGAAATAGCAAGAATAATTTCAGGAGATAAAATCACTGACGAAGCCCTAACCGCAGCAGAAAAATTATTTACTATGTCAACTAAGGCTTAAACTAATATTGAATAATATCCTAAATTGTGATAGAATAAAATCCTAAATTTAAAAGGAGAAAAAGTATGAGAGCACTATTAAACAACATACCACACAATTTTGAAGGAGTTTTATTAGTAATAATATTTGCATTATTTATGTATTGCCGCAATGAAAAAAGACGAAATCCAAACCTCACATTTTCAAAAAAAGAAAATATAATTGGAACAATATTTATAATACCTCTTTTTGTTGTTTTATTTGCACAAATTGGAATCTTAAGCGATAAACTTAATCTTGAACTTTCAAAACCAATTTATTACATAAGATCATTTATGATTTTTGCAACTGCATATATATTATTATATTTCAGAAAACTTATTGAATATAAAACAAATAAATAAGGAGAATAATTATGAATAAAAAATTAGTTGTTATAACAGGGGCAAGCTCTGGTTTCGGAAAATCTTTGGCAATAAAATTTAATCAGGCTGGCTACCCTCTATTACTCCTTGCAAGAAGAGTTGAGCTTTTAGAAGAACTTAACCTAACCAATACAATTTGTGAAAAAGTTGATGTAAGAAACAAAGATGAATTTGAAACTGCAATAAGAAAGGCAGAAGAGATATACGGCCCAACTGATCTTTTAATAAACAATGCAGGCGTAATGCTTTTGGGACACATTGAAGATCAAAATCCGGACGAATGGCAAACAATGTTGGATGTAAATGTTATGGGTGTTTTAAACGGCATGCAAATTGTTGTAAATAAAATGAAAGAAAATAAACACGGCACAATCATAAATCTTTCATCAATGGCAGGTGTAAAAGCAACTGCAAACCGTGTTGGTTATTGTGCAACAAAATTTGGTGTATCCGCCCTTTCCGAAGTTGCAAGGCTTGAACTTGCAGCGCACAATGTAAGGGTTATGCGCATTTGCCCAGGTGCAGTTGACACAGAACTTTTATCCCACACAACAAGTGATAAAATTAAATCTGATTATGCCGATTGGCGTGATACAAAAGGAATTGAAACAATAAATTCTGATCACATTGCAGACATAATAAAATTTGCATATGAAATGCCACAAGGTGTAAACATTCGCGAAATCCAAGTAACCGATACAAAACAGGATGTTTAATTGACATTAGAAAAACAAATTCGTGATGAATTAATATCTCTTTCACAAAGTGAATATAAAAAATTCACAGCATCTTTAATTCCTGGATGTGATAATATCTTGGGTGTAAGAATTCCAAAAATAAGAGAAATTGCAAAACGAATTGCAAATGAAAATTATGATGATTATTTAAAAAATACAAATGAAATTTACTTCGAAGAAACTATGTTAAAAGCTCTTATTATTGGAAACCTTAAAACGGATATAAAAGAAATAATTTCTTATTCAAAAATTTTTATTCCAAAAATTACCAATTGGTCCTTATGTGATAGCTTTTGTAATGAGCTTAAAATAATAAGAAAACACAAAACTGAATTTTGGGATTTTATTCTACCTTATGCAAAATCAAACAAACCATATTTTATAAGAACAGCTGTTGCAATAATGTTATTTCATTTCATAGATGATGAACATACAAATCAAATGTTTGAAATTTTTGATAATATAAAACATCAAGATTACTATGTTAAAATGGGTATCGCTTGGGCCGTATCAATCTGCTTTGTAAAATATCCAAATGAAACTATGAAATATTTAAAAAATAATAAACTTGATGATTGGACTTATAATAAATCTCTGCAAAAAATTCGTGAGTCGCTAAGGATTGATAAAAAAACAAAAGATATAATTAAATCAATGAAACGATAATTATTTCAGAAATTCAAATAATTTTTTATCAAAATATTAATTAAATTCTTAATAAGAATTTTTTTAAATCACTTACTCTTCTCTAAAAAGCTACTTCAAGACCAAGGTCGACAGAGTATCCAGATTTTCCGTTTTCAATAAGGGATGTTTCAATATATCCATACCAAAGGTTTGAAAATTCTTTTTCCATACCTATGGAATATTCTGCAAAATCTTTTTCCTCTATGCTTGGTAATTTTGTACCCAATGCATCTATTTCTCCACCTTCAAATTTATTTATATTCCAAGCTGCTTTTGCATAAATTCCGCTTGTATCTGTTGTCATCATTTTTAATTTTAATTCTGGAGAAAGTTGTAAACCAGAAGCATCAGAAGTTTTTATATTAACACCACTTGTACTTACATAATCTGCCAGATCAATATAAGCATAAGCCCCTCTTACACTTGGCACAAAAATAAGTCTATCAGTTAGATAAAGATTATATCCAAACCTCGCACCAACATTTATATTATATCCTGTAAAGGTTTCATCTTCCAAATCAAAATAAGAAGAGCCAAAACCTGTTGATATATTTAAGAAAGTATTATCATCAGAAAAAGAAGTATTAAAGGCAATATTAAAACCTGTTTGATCAAGTTTTTGATCATCCCATTCATATTCACCATTATTAGAAGAAAGTAAGAAGCCATAAACACGACTTATACCTTTGTGATAATATGTGCTTGTATTAACACCAAGAACTAAGCCATAAGTTTTAGCATCCACATCATAATAATTATCAAAGGTTATAGTTTTATCATCATAATATGTTGAAAGGAAGAAATCGCGAGATTTACAAAATGCACCACAAAAGGCTTCTGTTTTATCAAATATTAAATTATTATTTCTTGTAACTGCATCAAAAAGTCCTGTTTGAAGAGCTATACTAGAAGCATAAGAAGAAGGATTATAATCAAAAGGAGTTGTTCCACTTAATCTGTTAAACAAAAGATTACCACTTCCAATATAAGAAACATTATATCTTAAAAGATTCCCATCTAAAACTACTGAAGGAGAAAGAGATAGTAAATTTTGAACTTGTGTATCTTGGGAT
>CAYJFW010000075.1:0-3219 GCA_964369895.1 uncultured Bacteroidales bacterium | reverse complement strand
TGAAAACATAATTATTTTAGGACATAGCCATTGCGGTGGTATAAAAGGTTTTGTTGATTATGATAATATAAAAGAATCATCTTTTCTTAAAAAATGGCTTGGTATACTTCTTCCTATAAAGGAAAAAATAGATGCTAGTGATAATGAACATATTTGTGAGGAATGTGAAAAAGAAGGATTAAAAGTATCGGCTCTAAACCTTATGGGATTTCCATTTGTAAAAGCAAAAGTAGAAGCAAATGAATTAAATGTTTATTGTGCATATTTTTGTTTGGAAGATGGTTCGCTTGATATATACAATTTCAACGATTAAAATTCATCCTTTTTCCTAATTAACATCGTATTTTTCAGATAAGTTAAAATTCACGTATTATGTATACGTTAAAATTTTAACTTTCCTTAAATACTCCTTCCTTAGAAAAAATCTTTTAAATTTAATTTGTTCTAATCAAAAAATCTCGAATTTTTAAATTGATTTAATTCTTATTTTTTGATATTATTTTATTGTTGTTTAATAATAAATGGAGAGTAAATAATGGATATTAAAACAAGAAAAACGATAAAAAATTTTATTTTATCTGCTGTTGTGGCTTATGGAATTTTATATATTGTAGAATTAGTTATTAATTTGATTGTTTTGGATAAAAAACTTATAAAAGAAACTATTACTTATACTTATTTAGGAATAGGGGTTTTATTGAATTTTATAGCGTTTAAAATCAAAACAAATATTTATAAAAATATTATATCATATTTTTTAATAATTATTTTAGTTTTTTTATTAAAATTCTTTGCAGTATGGGCAATGATATTTGAATTTTTACAAATTAAAGATGGTGTTAAAGAATTAAAAAAATAAATAAAAATTCCCCTGATTGGGGGAGTTTTTAAAATGTGCCTTCTTTGCGATTACGAATTAAATTTTTCATAATTCGCATTGTGTCTGCTGGGTTTTTTACAGAATAGATTGTTCCGCCCATATCAACAATTTCGTGTGCGACTGAGTTG
Organism: uncultured Bacteroidales bacterium; assembly: GCA_964369895.1. Lineage (GTDB taxonomy): Bacteria > Pseudomonadota > Alphaproteobacteria > Rs-D84 > CACZYB01 > CACZYB01. Next base: position 2,211 of record CAYJFW010000075.1, on the reverse strand, counting down.
TCATTTCCGCTTGTGTAAATTCTGTCGCCGAAATATGAAATGTCACAGTCTTTGTATCTGGTTGCGACTTGGGCTTTATCAAAACCTTTCTTTACAATATCGACTGAGATTTGACCGCCAAGTGTCATATTATAGTCAGGGAATTTTTCGGTTAAGTGTTTTATTACCCAATCCCTTTGACCGTGTTTTAAATCCCATTCAAGGTATTCGTTTCTGTCTTCCAAAGACGGCTCTCCTATCTCTGGTCTTCCAAGCATTGTGAAGTTTATTCGTGAGCCTTCGCTTTCGTGTTTTCTTGGATGTGATTTATGAAACTGAACAGGGCAGTTTTCAATTACATATTCAAGTTCGTTTTTAAATAAGTCAAAATCTATGCTTGCATTTGAATTGTGAACCTCAACCCCGCCTTTGTATAAAACATTTCCAAGGCAGCACCAAAATTCAACATTTGGATGGTTAAGCATTGCTTCTGGCATTTGTTCCACCATATCGGAATATGGCGATCCAGTTGTTATACAGAATTTAAAATGGTCTGCGAATTCAATTAATGTGTCGGCCATTTCTCCTGTTATTTTTTTTCGTGCGGTTGTAAGTGTACCGTCATTGTCTGATAAAAAAACTTTTTCTTTGGTCATATTATTCTCCTATTAGAATTTTATATTAGTGTTAAAGTTGCACCTGTTATTATAAGAAGATAACAGATTAATTTTTTTATTATATGTTTTTTTTCCATTACTTCACTTCCATTATATAATTTTAATTTTTTAAGCATCCAAATTAAAAATATTACAAATATTGGCTCTGTTGCATCCATTCCAACGGCTATTGTTATTGGCATAAGTGAGGATGCTATTACAAATGAGCTGTCACCAAGTATTTCAAAAAATTCTTTGCCAAGGAAAACTTTGTAAAATTTCTTAAATCCTACCATTGTTTTTTTGATAGCTTTTTTGTTTTCTTTGTTTAATAAAAAACCAAGAACAAAAATGCTTGAAAACAAATGGGTCCAAAATATTATGCTTATCCAATTAGTGGTTTCCAAAGATTTTTTAAATAAAAGGTTTTCAAGAGTTATTAAAAGCGACGCCAAAAGCATATAGTAAAGTCCACGATTGATTTTAATTTTGGATTTGGGATTATAAGACAGAGCAAAAATAGAAAATATTATTATAAAAAATCCAATATATTGATATATGTTTAATGTTTCTCCTAAAAATAAAAATGCGAATATAGGTATCAATATTTTTGTTATTGCGAACATAGAAGATATAATTGATGGTTCAGTATGTTTAAAAGATTTATAATATGGAAACATATATGTTACATCAATAAGAGATATACATACTGCGCAAAGAAAACTTTCTATAGTTAGAAGTTCAAGTGGCGCAAAAAATAAAAATAATGGGGTAAATAAAAAATTTACAATGTTTCTGAAAAATATAATTGATGCAATGTTTTTGAAGTATTTGTTTACAAAGCTATCTTCTGCAAGATATGTAAATGCATAAAAAATTGGCGATAATAAACCTATTAAATATATTGTGTTCATTTTCCTTTTCCTTTGTTTGGGAATTGTATCATAAATAGTAAAAGGAATCAATAAAAGAGGTTTTCATAAAAGAATTAAATTTTTCCCTTGATTTTTAAAAAAGGATAGGTTATAAAATTATTGATTATTTATTCCGGCGTAGCGCAGCGGTAGCGCAGTTGACTGTTAATCAATTGGTCGCAAGTTCGAATCTTGCCGCCGGAGCCATAAAATCAAAAGCACCCTTTACGGGTGTTTTTTATTTTTTGTATTTAATCATTTTTGTGTTTTGCCTCTAACTTTAATATTTTTTCTTTCATAGGTAGTCCTCCTGCATACCCAACAAGTTTTCCTGAGGCTCCTATAACTCTGTGGCAAGGTATAATTATTGTGATTGGGTTTTTATTGTTTGCCATACCAATTGCACGGCTTGCTTTTGGATTACCAACTTTAATTGCTATATCTTTATAACTTGCAGTTTTTCCATATGGAATTGTTGTTAATGCATGCCATGCTTTTTTTTGAAATTCGGTGCCTTCTAAAATATATGGAATATCAAAAGTTTGTCTTTTTCCTGCAAAATATTCATCAAGTTGAGATTTTAATTTTAATGTTAAATCACATTCAGTAGTTTTTTTATATTTTTTAAATAATTATTTTATAATTTTTTATAATAAAAAAAC
>CAYJFW010000074.1:884-3220 GCA_964369895.1 uncultured Bacteroidales bacterium | reverse complement strand
CATCAACATACCACTTATCTAATTCATATTCGCTTCTTTTATAATAAGAAGAAAGAGAATTATTATAAACAACATTTGTTTGATATTGTTTATATGGGTCATTTTTTATTTCAACTGGTTTTTCTTTTGGTTTTTTATCTGGAAACGCCTTATAATAATCTTCATAAAAAGATTCATAATATATTGGCTCTCCCTGTGCATTTGCAGGCAAAGATACGAACGTGCTTAAAACTGCCAAACAAGGCAAAACAGCAAGCTTTTTAAACCTTCCAAATTTTATAATCATAAAAACTCCTTCAATTCTCGTCTTATTATAGCATAGAATAAAATAATATTCTACATTTTTTTACTAAAAATACAACAAATCAACTTTTAACTTGCTTTTAAAAGAGGTTTATAATAAAATACTGAAAAATTTAACTTAAAACTATAATAAAAACATGGAGGTTTTTAAAAATGACAAAGCTTATGGAAGGCAAAAAAGGTATAATTTTCGGTATCGCAAACAACATGTCAATGGCATGGGGAATTGCACAAGCAGTTTGTGAACAAGGTGCTGAAATTGCAGTAAACTATATGGGTGATATAATGGAAAAAAGAGTAAGACCTCTTGCAGAAAGCGTAAATGCTCCTATTATCATGCCTGCGAATGTTCAAGATGATGCATCTTTGGACGCATTTTTTGCAGAAGTTGAAAAAAAATTCGGAAAAATTGATTTCCTTTTACATGCTGTTGCTTTTTCTGACAAATCTGAATTATCAGGTTTATATGTAGAAAGCACAACAAGAGAAAATTTCAAAAACACAATGGATATTTCAATATTCTCATTTACTGATCTTTGTAACAGAGCTTCAAAAATCATGAATCCAGGTGGAAGTTGTGTTACACTTACTTATCTTGGTGGGGAAACATATATTCCAAATTATAATGTTATGGGCGTTGCAAAAGCAGGTCTTGACGCATCTGTTCGTTATCTTGCATCTGATTTGGGTGCAAAAGGTATTCGTGTTAATGCAATCTCTGCAGGTCCAATTAAAACACTTGCTTCATCAGGTATTGATGATTTCAAATTAATGATGAAATGGAACGAATATAATTCATTCCTTGGCAGAAATATGACAATGGAAGATGTTTCAAAATCAGGTCTTTATATGTTATCTGATCTTTCAAGCGGCGTTTCAGGCGAACTTCATCACGTTGATTGTGGTTATCATGCACAAGGTATGGTAAATCTTAACAATGTAAAAGATTCAGGTGATCTTCTTATTGAATATGCAGGAAGACTTGATAGAAAAGAAGACTAATCTTTTAAGTATTTTTTCAAAACTCCCTTAAGTGGGAGTTTTTTTATTTGAAAAGGCCTTTTTTTTATTGTATAATAAAAGAAATAATAAGAGAGGGAAAAATGAATAAAACATTTATATTGGCAATTATTGCAACTTTAATTTCATCAAATGTTGATGCAAGATCTAAATCATCATCTTCTGCACGTTCTTCTACATCTGCTAGAAGTGGAATTTCTTTAAGATCTTTTGTTGTTTCTGGAGATACTAGTACAACAACAGAAGAAGTTGTAGAAGAAGAACAAGCAAAAACAGAAGAAGAATGCCAAAAAATATTTAATAAATGTATGGATAAAAGATTAAATATGGATTTGGTAAAAAACGAAACATTGTATTCTGATTATACTGATATGGTAACAGAAATATACAGCGGTATGACACAACCTTCTTTCAAATGTTTTTATGACACTTCTATAAATGATTTGCACACTGATGCTTATTATGGTGTTAAAAATCTTTCAATGTCAACATCATCAAGAAAAAAAATTGGAAACCCTTCAATTGCTTATTATAAATTTTTATCAGATAATGCATCACAGATTATATCTAAAAAATTACCTGTAAATTATTTGCAAGAAGAAGTTATGGAAATAGCTTTATTAGAAGAAAAACCTTTTAACTTAAAAGTTATAGATGATCTTCCAGAAGCATCTTATATAATTGCATCTCATGATGGAAAGGCTTTGTACAAAGCAAATACAAAATCTTGTTTTTCACCAGATGAAAATACAGAATTTAAAGGATGTGAAGAAATTTTTGACAGAGAAAAAGATATGGATGAATTACAAGATGTTTGGGAAGATACAGGTGATTCTTTCAAAAAAAGTTGTAATGATTATGAAGTTTTCTTAACATCAAAATTAGCAGAGGAAAAAGACGATACAGAAAGCTTTATAAAAGGTTTAAGATCAAAATTTATACCTATAATAGAAGAATATAATATAAACATAGAAGCACAAAGAGCATTAGAAGCATTAGAGGTAAAAAAAAAC
>CAYJFW010000074.1:0-874 GCA_964369895.1 uncultured Bacteroidales bacterium | reverse complement strand
CAGGGGATAATATCATCTTTTCCCCTTATAAATTTACAACCTGCAAAGGTTACTGGTATTACTGGTGCAGCAATTAAAGCAATGCAAAATAAATAAAAATTTAAAGCTAAATTAAAATCCCCATAACGGGGATTTTTTTAATATCTTTTATATGTTAATCTGTAACCTAAATCAATCATACACTGTCTGTATGCATTTGGATTATAACTCCCACCATCATTTGGCATAGAAAAAGAAATTCTTTGCCCAACTTCTCTATGGCTACGTGATTCAAATGTTGACCATATTCCATCCCATTTTGGAACAGTAGCAGGTCTCATATTACCAAATAAATTTCCCATTTGTGTTTTAACTCTTTGTTGTTTTACGCCGAAACATAACTTATGATCTTCAACAAATTTTGCCATAACAACATAATCATTTTCCCAATGAAAAACTTCTGCATCATCAACATTTCCTGGAACAGGTATAGCATTACAAGCAGCTAAACTAAATACAATCAAAGTCTTTCTTAAATTTTTTATAAACATATTTCTCATCCTTTATAAAAAAAATTATATCATAAAAAAATAATATTTCCAATCAAAAATAAAAAGACCTTAATATAAGGTCTTTTAAAATTCTATTATAAAAATTTATTATTTAATCTTTTTTACAATTTTGCCAAGCTTATTTATTATAACAGTTTTCTTATCTTTAAAATTTTCTGCTCTGGCATTTCCATCCATATCATAATTTGATATATAATCAAAGTAATTAGGTTTTACAACAAAATCACCATTTATATCAATTACACCTTTTTTACCATTTTCAGCAGTAACAATTGCCATTCCATAAATAAAAGGTGATGCATAATTATATATTATAGGAACTA
>CAYJFW010000073.1:0-3220 GCA_964369895.1 uncultured Bacteroidales bacterium | reverse complement strand
CCGTGGAACGACTAAATACGACTGGGTTACAAAAATTGGCGATAACACGTGGGTTTCTGCACAAGCGCATATCGCACATGACTGTAAAATTGGTAGCAACGTGTTTATTGTTAGCGCATCTATTGCTGGGCATGTGCATATTGATGATTATGCTTTTATATCTGGAGTATTAGGTGTACATCAAGGTGTACACATTGGCAAAATGGCAATGATTGCAGGGCTATCTCGTAATGTTAAAGATGTTCCGCCTTATTGTATGATTAGTGGCGCTGATAAAGCTATCATTAGTGGATTAAACGTTGTTGCTATGCGTAGACGCGGTGTTTCTAGTGCTGCGATGAAAGAGCTTAAACGCGCGTTGCACATTTATATGAATAAATCGTTGCTTTTTGCACAAGTTAAAGAAGAAGTTTTAGAACCAGTTCAAGAAGAAGTGGTAGAACCAGTTCAAGAAGAAGTGGTAGCACCAGTTCAAGAAGAAGTGGTAGAACCAGTTCAAGAAGAAAAAGAATTTAAACCATTTATGCTTAATACAGATATTGATTTTAAAGATTTTGATTTTTCATCAACTAAAGAAGAGGTTGTTGCGCCAGTTCAAGAAGAGGTAGTAGAATCTGTTAAAGAGGAAGTGGTAGAGCCAGTTAAAGAAGAAGTAGTAGAGGCAGTTAAAGAAGAAGCAGTGGCACCAGTTCAAGAAGAAGTGGTAGAGCCAGTTAAAGAAGAAGTTGTTCAAGAATTATCTGCTCCTGTTGTTGAAAAAACAGAAGAAGAAATTGCAGCAGAAAAAATGCAAGAAGTTGAAAGATTAAAAGAGGAAGATCCTGTTTTAAAAGAAGTTTTTGAAGGTCTAGATATGCTTCATGAAGAACTTAATCTTGTTGATCCATATCCACAATTATCAGAAGAAGAAATAGTAGTAGATTCTGTTGTTGAAGATATAGAAATTTCAGTTCAAGAAGATTTGTCTGCACCAGTTGAAGAAGAAAGATTTATTATTGATGAAGATGTTTTCGGTCCAATTGAAAATTTTGAAACCTTAGAAGAAGATTTATCTGCTCCTGTTGTTGAGGAAGCTCCTACTCCTATGGTTGAAGAATTTAGACCTTTTATTTTAGAAACAACATCAGAAGAAGATTTATCATCACCTGTTGAAGAAGCAAATCCTCCTGTTCTTCAAGAGTTTAATCCGTTTTTACAAGATGAATTTATTGAAGAAGATTTATCGGCTCCAGTTATTGAAGAAAAAGATGTTAAAGAAGATATTGCAATTGTTAAGGCGAATAATAATATTAAAAATATGATTATGAATTTAAATTCATACACAAGATAGTAAGGGGTTTTAAATGAAAAAAGAAACAACAGCAAAAATTTTAAGTACTTTTATAGGATGTGCAAGTTTATTTAGTCTTATGACTGTTTTAACAGGATGTCCACAACCTACAACACCTGTTGTTGAAGAAGAAAAAAATGAAGTACTTCTTATTGAAGGTATTGCAGATTGGAATGAATTTAAGGAAAAAACATTTGAATATGTAACGGCTGATGATGGAAGTGTTTCTGTTAATGTTTTGACTATTGATAATATTGATGAAATAAAAGGTTTTATGGGATATGCAAATTATAATGATGTAAAATCTTTTCTTGACTCTGATTTATATAATGGAAAAAAATTTGATACAACAAATCTTGATATTTATTTTGATTATGTTGCAAAAGATGGTGAAGGTATTGAAATAACACCAACAATTTTGGAAGATATTTTGGATAATTTTAGTAATGTTAATATTTCTAATCTTGATGAGCTTGGAAATAAAAATCCGGTTAAGTTTTCATCTGGTGCAGTTGATGCAAGTGGCGAAGTGGATGTTTTTGATATTGCTAAGTATTTAGACCTTTTGTCATCAAATAAACTTAATATAACAGATGGAGCTGAAATTACTCAGTCAACAACTTCTGTTAATGTTATTGGTGTAAAAGATCCTTTTCTTTCACAAAATGCATCTTTTTCTTCTGATATTATTTTATCTGTTATGAATCATCCATTATTTATAAATTCAAAAATAGATGATATTACAATAACAGGTAATTTGAAAAATATTTTACCATTAATTGAAAAAGAATATGTGGAAGATACAATTGATTTTAAAGATAGTTTTTATAAATCAAACCAAGATGAAATTGATAGTATAGAATTTGGTGATTTTCAAGATTTAGTTATTCGTGGAAATAAAAATTTTGATGGTGTAAAGGTTACGGATGATAATGTGGCTGTTGATACAAATCTTGATCTTTCAGATTCAAATTTAGATGATTTTGAATTTTCAAATGGTATTGATTTGTCTTCTGTTAGTTTAAATAATGTTACATCAAAAAATAGTTTGATTTTTAAATCAATACTTCCAAAATCAATTGAAAATATTACTGCTGATAAAATTATTTTTGATGGTGCGACTGTTTATAATGATGGTGCAACACCTGCAACAAAAACAATTTTTACAACAAAAGGTGGGATTAAAAATTTGGAAATTAAAACGCTTAATAATCCAGATCTTTTTTCAGGTGATGGAAAAGGTTCAGTTGAGTTTTTTAAAGGTAGTGAAAGTATTTATGATATGTTAAAATATGAATTTAATATAAAAACAAAAGATACAAACCTTATTACAAAAGTTATAAATAATTTAAATCAAAAATATTATAGTTAATTTAAATCCCTCGAGAGAGGGATTTTTTCTTGAAAACTTTTTAAATTTAGTATTTAATTAATTTTATGTGACCTCGTAGCTCAGCTGGATAGAGCGAAAGCCTCCTAAGCTTTAGGTCGGACGTTCGAATCGTCTCGGGGTCACCAAAATTTAGGTCGAAACCTCCGAATAGGCTCGGGGTTAGCAAAATCTGTTTTGCTTGTGCCAGTATTGGATAGAAAATTAGAGGTAAAGATATGGAATTATTAGTAGTTTTATTTGGATTAATAGTAATTTTTTTAAGTTTATCTAATAAAGATACTTATTATTCTAAATCTGAATTAGAATTAATTAATTCTGTTACTTCAGTTAATAGAGGAAATAGTGCAGAAATTGATTTAATATTAAAGCTTCTTTATAATAAAATTTCTCCAAAAGCTATTTTTCATGATTTATATATAAGAAAAAGAGATTCAAAATTTTCACAAGTAGATTTAGTTATTGCAACGCCTGTTGGAATTATTGTTTGTGAAGTCAAA
>CAYJFW010000072.1:0-3234 GCA_964369895.1 uncultured Bacteroidales bacterium | reverse complement strand
AAATTAGAGGTATAAGTTTAACAGAAGAGGAAATAACAGGAATAACTACTTTAAACAATAACATATCTATCTTAAAACAAAATTTAATAGCTCCAGAAACTAAATTAGCTAAACAACAAGAAAAAAGGAAAACTTTTGAAGAAGGAGCAGGCGAAATAGAAGGAATAACTCCTTTCTTTGATTTTGATGAAATAACAACTCAAATAAACACTGATTTGGGAAAACAAGCCGCAGAAAAAACTATACAAAAAGGTTTAATTGATAAACAAAAAATATCAAACACATCTACATCAAAAACTTTGGGTAACATAAGAAGTGGTGCAATGATAGCAGCAAGTGTAACATCCGCTACATCAACAGGTCTTTCAATTGGAGGTGCTGTTAATTCAAGACAACTTGCTGATAAAATGAAAGAATGTAATTCCGAGCTTGATAAACTTGCAACAGAAAAAGCAACATTAGATGCAGAATTAACAGATCTTGAAGAAAAAATACTAGAAACATCAGAAGAAACTTATGAAGAAACAGACCAAGAAGAATTATCAGAAATAGAAGAAGAAAACGATAAAATAATTGCAAAAACAGATAATATATCTTCAAAATGTGGACAATTTGATACTGATCTTATCGGAAAAATAAGAGGCCTTGCAATAGGTGATAGCGTAACTTCTGCTATTGGTACAGCAAGTGGTCTTGGCGGAACAATAACATCATTTAAAGCAAATGGAAAAATAAGAGATGAACTTGATAATCCAGAAGAAGAAGAAGAAAGAAAAACAAAAGAAAGAAACCTTAATACTGCATCAAATATTATGGCTGGTATAACAACAGGAACATCTCTTGTAAGTGTTGGGCTAAACGCAGGCATTCTTTCACAAATAAAAACAGATCTTGATATGGCAGTTGAATGCGAAGCTGCTTTAACAGAAACATTAGGGAATTTTTAATAAAAAATTTTAAAAAGGAAAAATAAAATGAACAAAGTAAAAATAATAATATTAGCATTATTTATGTTTCAAACAATAACTGCACCAATATTTGCTCAGGCTATAAGAACTTCTAAAAGAGCATCTTCATTAAGAGGCTTTGTAAACGTTGAACAGTCAGCCGGCGCAACAAGAGCCGTTGCAGCAGCATTAGAAAAAGAAGCATCAAACCCAGAAATTCCTTTGGAACCAACATGTGAAACTGGTGCAATTGCAAATGCTGATAAAACAGGATGTGTATGTGTAAATCCTGATTTATATATGATAAACCCAGCAAAAACAAACGAATGTATTTTAATATGTGAAAATGGTACACCAAATGATGCATTAAATGCATGTGGAAGCTGTGACACAGATTTCGTATTAACAAACGGTAAATGTACACCTATTATACCTGTATGCGAAAATGGAACAATTGGATCCGATGGTAAATGTGAAACATGTAACGATGGATATGAATTGAAAAACGATATCTGTGTAAAAGAAAATGCAACATGTGAAAATGGAACAGTTGGAATTGACGGTAAATGTGAAACATGTAACGATGGATACGAATTGAAAAATAATATGTGCGAAAAATCTACTGAAACTATCTACAAAGAAAGAATTGCAAAATTAAAAAAATCATACAACGCTGAATTTGAAAAAGTTAATAACGCTTGCTCTCCTATAAGAGGACACCTAGGAGAAATGATGGGCTGGACTGATGCAAATTTAACAAGCTCAAGTATCGGAATACTTGCATCTGGTGCTGCTTTGACTGCTGGTTTAATAAAGGCAGGAAATGATAAAACTCAAAACCAAGCAGAACTTGAAGCTGCACTTAAAAAAGAACTTGATGAGAACAAAGAAATTGTTAAAAAAGGTGGACCAAACGCAGAAAAAGAACTATCTGATGGCAGATGGGTTATGAAAAGCACAAATGGTTTTGTAGTTGTTGTTGACGCCCTTGAAAGAGAAAAAATAAAAGCTCAAAAAGAAATGGGAATAGCAAAAAAAGATTATGAAGAAATGGTTGCAAGCGAAACTAAACGACTTGGCGATGAAATGGTTACAAACTATAACGAAAACAAGGATGAAATAGAAGCATTAGAAAAAGAACTAAAAAGCCCAGATACAACTCCTGAAAGAAAAAAGGAAGTAGAAGAAGGTCTTAAAGAATTAATGCCAACAGTAGAAATAGGCGGTAAAGTATTAATGTTAAACAGCACAAGAACAGGTATTAACTCAGCAAAAAGCCCTGCAAGTGAAGAAAAAGCATTAAATGAGGCATTGGTTACTCATATAGAAAAAATTGCTAAAATAACAGAAACACAAGAAAGAAATAAAGAAGAATTAAATGCTGCTAAAAAAGCACAAGATAAAGAAATAGAAAATGCAAAAAATGCTGCTAAAAATAATGATAATTTTGAACCACAACAAATACCTTCAAGGAAAGGTTCAGATGGTGAAACAATCCTCCTAGATGAAAAATGGGTTATAAAAAATCCAAACACTGGTGAAACTCAAGTTGTAAGCACAGAAGAAAAAGAAGCATATTATGATGGTAAAAAAGAAATGAGCGATGGAAGAAAAGTAACCACCGAAGATGGTAAAATTATGTTCTCTGAACTCGCAATACAAGGTGATAATCCTAATGCAACAGATTGGACAAACAAAGCAGCTAATCTTTTCGGAAAAACAGGTGAGGAAAAATCAAAAAATCTTGGAACCATAAGAACTGTTGGACTTGCAACAACAACTGTTACTTCTGGTTTTGCAACTGCTGCATCAATTGTAAATATAGTTAAAGCAAGAGATATTTATGATGCAATGGTTGCATGTAACAAAGCAATAGCAAGCACAAATTTTGTAACTGCAAAAGGTGATCTTGAAGGCGAATTTGATGCAAAACCTGATGATTTAGAAGACAAAGCAACAGAAAACATAATTAACAAAGCAAAAAATGTAGTTGCAAACTGTAATTTTTCAAATTCTGATTTAAAAGAAATAGATAATATAAACATAAGATCAGGTTTTTCAACAGGTACATCAGGAGCAGGAACAGTAGCCGCAGGTGTTGGAACTGCAACTTCAATTATGGCAAACAGCGATAAAGTAAGAGATAATAATGATGAAGAAGGAATGAAAAAAGAAAGAAACCTTAATACATGGTCAAATGTTATGGCAGGTATATCAACAGGAACATCTATAACATCATTAGCATTAGAAGGAGTTAACAGATATGCACTTAATAAAATTATGGAAA
>CAYJFW010000071.1:1626-3259 GCA_964369895.1 uncultured Bacteroidales bacterium | reverse complement strand
TTCATTTTGTTTTGTAAAATCGTCGCTTTCATCTTTCCCAATCATTGATTTTAATATTGATGATGGAAGATTTAATTCATCAGTATAATCAATTGTTGAATATATTATTTTGTTTCCGTCTTTTAATACCTCGACAAGTTTATATTCTGTAGGTGTTGTAAGCAAGTATTGTCCAGTGTATTCAAATTCATTTGCTTTTGGTTGTATGTATTCATTATCAAAATATTCAATTTCAATTATTCCAATTACTTCTGTTATTACTTCTTCGTCTGATTTTCCGCCTATTATACCTTCACGTGTAAGTTTATTAGTTTGGTTTTCTCCAATGAAAACGGATGCTTGGTTAAGACCCCAAGTTTGGCTTCCTTTTATTAAGCCTTGTTCATCTATTGCACGTTGCAGAGATGATCTTTCATCTTGGATTTGAATGTCTGTATCGTGTGTTGCAATTTTATATTCTTGTCCACATGCACCTGAAACTTCTGCTAGATGAGAATTTAAAAGTTGTGTTAAATCTCTTTCCCAAGTATTGGATTTATCAGTTATTTTACCATCCAAAATATTCCCCATATAATCAGCGCCATCAGCAGCAGTTAGTTTTCCTGCATTCATATAAAGTTCATGTATATTATTTGGAAATTTAAGAGCAATAGCGGCAGAAATAGCATTTTCTTCTTGGATTGGTCCAAAAAGTTCAATCCATTTTTTGTTTAGTCCTGCAGTACCACAAAGATTTTGAAGTTTTACTTCTATTGCATTTGTTGCGCCTTTTGCTTTTCCTGTTGCAAGAACTTCTCTGAAACAATCGTTTGATGCGTCTGCTATTACTCGTTTAATTTTACAATTTATTGAATTTTCACCGCTTATTGCATAATCTGTTACAATACTTTCCATTAAATCTTCTGTATATGTATAGCATATATCATCATAATTATATGGTTTTCCTTCTATGTATAATTTTAGAGCAGTAGTATCTAGTTTTATAAGCATATCTGTTGCATCATAGCATTTTATTCCTGATGCTCCTATACCACTGTTAAAATATGAATCTTGACATTCTTTTTCAACTGCATTTATTAAAGTAGCACCACATTCTTTTTTTTGTGCAGATGGATTTGTTGTTGGGATTATTATAGCTTTTTCAATACATTCGTTTGCTATATCTGGATTTACTATATAATTTTCTGGGTCAATACAAACGCACCCAGTACCATTTTCATTCTTTTTTGCATTTTTACCGCATGATACAAATGCCTCTGTAGCAGTACCAAGACATTTTGGATCACCTGGTTTGTCACAATATATTGTTGTTCTTAGACCTTTTGATGAAGATGTGTCAACAAAACCGCGTAGGCTTGATGTTCTTTCTTGTGTTCGAAAAGATAGGGAAATGTTGCTGTTTATTAAACATAAAAGCAGTACAAAAATTAAATATATAGTTTTGTTTAGTATTTTCATATAATTATTTCTCTTTCCACAATTTTGATTATACATTTTTTTTAACTTTTAAGCAATAAAATAATTATTTTTAATAAATACTTGAAAAATTATAAAAATAAGTTTAAAAGTATTACAGTTTTAATTATAGGAGTTTTTATTATGGCTGGAAAAATTTTAATGCACAAAGAAACAG
>CAYJFW010000071.1:0-1616 GCA_964369895.1 uncultured Bacteroidales bacterium | reverse complement strand
CAGTGTGGTTAATTGATAATACTGCACTTTCATTTGAGCAAATTGCCGATTTTTGTGGTATGCATCCTTTGGAAGTAAAGGTTTTAGCAGATAGGGAACAGAATGATTATGTTATTGGAACAAGTCCTGTTTTAAATGGAATGCTTAAAAAAGATGACATAGAAAGATGTGAAAAAGATCCAAACGCTAGACTTACTCTTAATAAAGATTTAGAAGAATTTATTAAGAAAAGTCATAATGTTAAATCAAAATACACACCTATGGCTCATAGACATAACAGACCTGATGCAATTCAATGGCTTATTAAAAATCATCCAAATATAAGTGATGCGCAGATTTGTAAGCTTGTTAGAACAACTAAATCAACTATTGAAGCAATTAGAAATAGAACACATAAATCAATATCTGAAATTCAACCAAGAAACCCAGTGCTTCTTGGAATTTGTTCTGAATTTGATTTAACAAAAGCTATTTATGATGCAGATAGAAAGGCTGAAAGAGCTCTTAAAAAAGCTTAAATTTAGACTTTGTGTTAAAATAGATTGACTTTTGTTTTAAAAAGTTTTAGAAATTAACCGTAAAATTGTTTTCTGTTTAACCTTTGATATAGTAGGTGTTATGGTATTTTTTAGAAAAAAATCAGTTGAAAATCGTGAAGAAATTGAAAAAAAGAATCTAGAAATAGAAGATAGTTTGTCGCCTGATGATATGGCGACAGACTTTTTGCTTTCTGGGCTTACTGAAAATCTTCGTGTTTTAATTAAGAAATCGCAAAAGACAGGCGCTGTTTCAAAGGCTATGGTTGATGAAGCTTCTGAGATGGATGGGTTAAGTCCAGAAGAAGTTGAAGACGCTTTGATACGAATCTCTGAAATTGGTGTTGATGTAAAAGAAGAATATGATGAAGGTGAAGAACTTTCGTTAGATACAGATATGGGCGGTGCAGTTGATGATTTCGGTGAAGAAGAAGTTGACGAAGATGATGATGGTAACAATAATACTGTTCATGGTATAAGTAAGGAAGAAATTGAAAATTCACCTGCTTTGAAAGAATTTTTATCAAACCAACAAACAGAAGATGATGTTAAATTTGTTGAAAGTAGAAGTAGTGATCCTGTTAGAAATTATTTAAGGGCTATGGGAACTATTGAACTTTTTTCTCGTGCTGGTGAAATTGCAATTGCAAAAAGAATTGAAGCAGGAAGAAAGCTTATGATTGAAGGGCTTTGTGATAGTCCTATGACAGTTAAAAAAATTCTTGGTTGGTATGCTGCTTTGTTAAAAGAAGAAATACAACTTCGTGATATTGTTAATCTTGATCTTATGTACGGTGATGTATATATGGAAAAAGATGCAAACGAAGATGAAATTGAAGATGAAGATATTTCTCAAAATGATGAAATTGATGATGAAAATATCGATGAAAATGATATTTATGAAGATTCATCTCAGATACCTGTTAGTGCAATGGAAGAATCTTTGATGCCAACAGTTGTTGATGCATTTGATAATATCAAAAAAATCTATACTAAACTTGAAAAATTAGAAGCAAAACAAGGTGAAGCAAAAACAAAAACAGATTTGGCTGTGTTTAAGGCAAAGCATGCAAAGCTTTA
>CAYJFW010000070.1:0-3353 GCA_964369895.1 uncultured Bacteroidales bacterium | reverse complement strand
CTCCTTTTTTTATATTATAAAGTTTAAAACAACAAAGTCAAATTATCTTTATAAAACTCATTCTCTTAGATTTTAATTGCTTTATTTTATAATTCTTATATTATAAAATTAAGTCTTAAAATAAGGAGAAAAAATATGAAAAAAATTATGATTACTATGATTGTTTGTTTAGTTTTTTTTACAAACAATGCAAAAGCAAAAGAACAATTAAAATTAACTCTTGAAAGTGGTGATGTTATTATTGACCTTCTTCCAGAAGTTGCACCTAATCATGTTGCTAGGATAAAAGAGCTTGTAGACGAAGGGTTTTATGACGGTTTAAAATTCCACCGCGTTATTGACGGGTTTATGGCACAAACAGGTTGTCCACAAGGTAATGGGATGGGTGGTAGTGGTAAAAATTTAAAAGCAGAGTTTAATAACACTACTCATACAAGAGGGACTGTTTCTATGGCAAGGGCAAATGATGCAAATTCTGCTGACAGCCAATTTTTTATATGTTTTAATGATTGTTCATTCTTGGATGGACAATACACAGTATGGGGACAAGTAATCAGTGGTATGGAATATGTTGATGGTATAAAAAGAGGTGACCCTGTAAGTGGCACAGTAGTCAACCCAGACAAAATTTTAAAAATGGAATTGATAAAATAATTATTAATTTAATAAAAAAAATGAATGAGTTAATTTATATATTAAATGAAAATGGAACAATAAAAGGTTTAGAAGATAGAAAAATTGTTCATCAAAATGGAATCCTTCATACAGGAATTGTATGTTGGATAATAAATGAAGAAAATAAAGTTTTAATTCAAAAAAGATCAAAAACAAAAGATAAAAGCCCTAATAAATGGGATGTATCTTTTGGTGGGCATTGTTCAAAAGTCGATAATATTAAAGATATTTGGATTGAAAATGTTTTAAAAGAAGGAAAAGAAGAGCTTGGTTTAAATTTAAGTATAGATGAAATTATAAACCTTGGAAAAATAAGATATGTGTCACAAGAAAATAAAAATAATGAATTATTAAAAATATTTTTAATCAGAAAGAACAAAAATCAAAAATTTATATTTGAGGATGGTGAAGTTTCAGATATAAAATGGATTGATATAAATGATCTAAAAGAAAATATATTAAATAATAAAGATGAATATGCAAACAGAATTAATGCTTTAAATCTTTTGATTGATTATTTAAAAAATAAGGAAAAAATATGCGTATAAATTTAAGATGTATAATTATTCAAGATAATAAAATACTTTTGTGTAAAATGATTGATAAAGATTTTTACTTTTTACCAGGTGGAGGTTTAGAAGAAGGTGAAACAATCAATAACGCCATATTAAGAGAGTTAAATGAAGAATTAGGAATAACACCTGAAAATATATTAATTGATAAAAATATAGAAGTAATAGAAAATTTTTTCGAAGATGATGGGATTAAATACCATGAAATAAATCTTTTAAAAATTGTTAATATAAAACATTTAAAAATACAAAGCCAAGAAGATCATATATCTTTTGAATATATTCCAATTAATAAATTAAATGAATATAAATTACTTCCTGAAAAAATAAAAAATTATATATTAAAAAATTTTATTTAAATAATTATTTTTTTAGTTGAAGAATTTTTTTGTAAACATCTGTTTTTTTTATATCTTCGCTAAGATAATCTGTTAATGTAAATCCTTCTTTATCTTTTGTATTTACATCTGCTCCACTTTCAATTAATAATTCTAATTTTTCAGGAGAAACTTTTTTTTGAGCAGCTATTATTAAAACACTTCTACCATCATTTGATTTGGCATTTACATCAGCACCATTTTCAATTAAAAGTTTTATAACTTCTATGTTTTTATTTAATAAAGATGACATTAATATTGTTTGCCCTACTTCTTCAATTTTATAATTTACATCAAATCCATTATCAATTAATATTTTTGTAATTTCAATATTTGGGTTTAAGGAAGCAGAAAACATCAAAGCATTTAAACCTGTTGATTGTTTTAATTGTGTATCTATTCCAGCATTTATAAGAGTTTTAAGAATTTCAGGATTTGTATTTTTATCTGCTGCAAACATAAGTGCATTCGCGCCTGTTTTTTCTTTTGCATTTAGATCTGCGCCTTCTTCTATAAGTCTATTAATAATCCTAGGGTCTGTATTGGTTTGGCTTATAAACATTATAGGGGTTATTCCCATAATAGGTTCTCTAGCATTAACATCAACACCTTCTTTTATTAATTTTTCAAATTTTTCTAATGTTAAATCTTTTGCAGAGTTAGTTAATAATCTATTTTTAGGGTTAGTAAAAAACTCTATTATACTTTCATTATTTTTTGTTTTTCCTAAAATAGAAAAATTTATCAAAAACATAAAAAATATTATTAAAAATTTAAACATGTTTATCCTCTTATAAAGTTTCTTTTAATGCTTTTGCAAGTTGGTCGGCACAAGATGTGTCTTTATTTCCACATTTTATTCCGGATAGTTTTTCAATTATTTCTTCTGTTTTCATACCTTTACCCAATTTTGATATGGCAATTAAATTTCCTGGGCAACCGCCATCAAAAGATAGTGATTTCAATTTTCCATCTTCTATTTCAAATTCAATAGTTTTTGCACATACATTTTTTGTTTGGTAAATCATTTTAAACCTTTCTTTTTTTTAAATATTAATTTCTAAGACTTCGCAATTTGATATTTTGTATTTTGAATAATCAGCATTTTCAGGCTCACCATAAAAATAACATTGTGAACGAATCATAAAACCGTTATGTGTTACAATAAGAACTTTTTTATCTTTATATTTTTCTTTTATATCAACCCAAAAATCACTTACTCTCTTTCTGAAATCAAAATCGCTTTCAACTTCCATTTGTTTTTCATATTCTTGTTTGTTTTTAACATCTATGTAAGTATCGTTAAATTTCAGACCTTCAAGCTTACCAAACCCTCTTTCCATAAGGCGTGTATCGGTTAAAATATTACCCTTGTTCAAAATTTCGGCTGTTTTATATGCTCTTTTAAGAGGGCTTGAAATAACAACATCAAAATTCATGGCATCTAATTTTTCTTTTAATTCATGGGCTTGGTTTATACCAGTATCATTAAGTTCAATGTCTTTTTGGCCTTGGTATATTTTATTAAGATTGTAATCTGTTTGTCCGTGTCTTACTATGTAAATCATTTCTTATTTATCTTTCATTTAATTCAAGAAGTCCACAATTTGGAAGGACATATTTATTCCAATCACCGTTTTCAGGTTCACCATAAAGAAAATTTTGTAAGTGTGCCGCACCACCGCCATGTGAAATTATAAGAACATTTTTGTCTTTGTATTTATTTGAA
>CAYJFW010000069.1:0-3480 GCA_964369895.1 uncultured Bacteroidales bacterium | reverse complement strand
GTTGTTCTTTAGTCATTGATTTAATATTTTGAATTAATATATTAATTTCTTGATTATTACTACCTACATCAATATCTTTAACCTTTAAAGAATTGTTAGTACGATCTAATAAATAATCTAAATTACAATTTAAATAATCAGCCATACTAATCAAAGTAGGTAAACTAGGAATTTTTTGTCCCAAAATATAAGAAGATAATGTACTGTTAGTAATTTTAGAGTTGATTGCAACTTTAGTAACAGTGAATCCTCTATTCTCTATTATTATTTTAAGATTAATTATACGGAGTTTTAAATGGCAAAAAATGAATGGGAAATTACAGTAGGCGACTATGTCGTATACCCAACACATGGCGTAGGTCAAGTAAAAGAAATCACAGATGAAACAATTGCAGGACAAACAATCGAATTTTTAGTAATACTTTTTGCAAAAAACAGAATGACCCTAAAAATCCCAGTTGAAAAAATTGAAGTATCAGGATTAAGAAAACTTTCAACCGAATATGAAATTAAAAAAGCAGTTGAAATAATGAAAACATCGCCACAACAAAAAAGAATTGTTTGGGCAAAACGTGCACAAGAATACGAAGAAAAAATAAACTCCGGAGATCCATTAATTGTTGCAGAAGTTGTAAGGGATTTATATAAACGCGCTGATAAGGTTGAACAATCATTTTCTGAACGCCAAATATATGAACAAGCATTATCAAGACTTGCTGATGAATATGCTGCAATCTTTGGACTTCCTTCTGACGAAGCTGTTTCAAAAATCGAAGGTATTATTGAAAAAGAAGATAAAAAAAATAATTCTTCAAAGGATAAAACCGAAGATAGTTATGAAGAATAAATATTCAAAAACAAAATTTAAAGAGGCTCTAAAGCCTCTTTTTTTACATAAAAACTGTTCATAAAAACAACTTGACAAAATCAATTAAATGTCAGATAATTGTAATAAATATTAAACGGCTAAATAACATGAAACAAATCTATAATAAAAAATCAACTAATAATTTAATTTTTGCAACAAAAGAATTAATAAATTATTACTACCGATTATTTTTAAACCAAGATATTCGTCCTATTAAACCAGGACAAATTGAAAAGAAAAAAACATATTTTATATATAAATTCAAAAATATATTAAAAAATAACCCTAACCCTAATATAAAATACTCAAAAAACCACATATCTCCATTTATAGTTACAACATCAATATTGCAAGATGACAGTATAGTAAAAATGTTCATTAATTTAGGGGTAAATATCAATACACAAAATAAAAATAAACAAACAGTTATTATGGAAGCAGTAAGAGTTAAAAATCCCGTCATAATAAATCTTCTTCTTAATAATGGAGCAAATACAGATTTAAAAAACATAGATGAAAAAACAGTTTATGAAATAAGAACATCTATTGAAATAAAATTAATTTTAAATAACCTTCTTCAAAAAGAAATAACAAATATAGAAAAAAACATAGAAGAATTAAATTATGCTGCAGAAG
This sequence comes from uncultured Bacteroidales bacterium, assembly GCA_964369895.1. GTDB lineage: Bacteria > Pseudomonadota > Alphaproteobacteria > Rs-D84 > CACZYB01 > CACZYB01. The sequence continues at coordinate 1,976 of CAYJFW010000069.1, read as the reverse complement.
CAAAAAAAGTCCAAGAAGAATTAAAAAAGCTTAAAGAAAAAGAAAGCATACAGAAAAATTTTCAAGAAGAAATATTATTATATCTAAAAAGTAAAACTACTGAATATAAATAAATTTTGGCATCCCCAACGGGGAGCCGAACGAAGCAAAGCAAAGAGAAGGTGAATGCGAGCTTTTGCGAGCAGACAATCGAACTTCAAACGAAGTTTGAAAAGACTCTTAAAATAATAATGGATAAAATGTATAAGAAATTTTGGCATCCCCAACGGGAGTCGAACCCGTGTTCCAAGAATGAGAATCTTGTGTCCTAGGCCTCTAGACGATGGGAACATAAGATAAAAGGTATATTGTTTTTTTATTTTTGCAAGAATTTATTGATGTTCAATTTTAATTCCATACGCATAATTTTCTTCCCAAAAATCAATACTCATTAAATCTATTACATATTGAATGTCTTTAAAAAGCTGAACTAATTGTGAAGCAATAAGTTCAATATGCTCTGTTGCTGGTTTTAAGTAAAGAAGAAGTTTTTTTTGTTCTGTTTCATTAAAAAGACCTGAATCAATTTTTACATCATCATAATAAAGACCAAGTAATGGACTGTTTGGATTATCATCTTTTTTAAGTATAAAGTCACTAACATTTCCATAAATATCCATCAATCTTAACATTTCATCATCTGTTACATATTTATTAAGATTTGGATTTTTAATAATTCCTGCAAAAAAATCAATATTACCTGTTATATTTTTATAAATAAAAAAACCCATTAATCTTTTTTCTGCCAAAATATGTTCAATATCATTTTGCAAAAGAGAAAGCAAATCATTTATTTTTTTATCATCTAAAAAAAGAGGTGTTTTTTGATCTCCATAAAACCAAGTATAAAAATATCTAATAAAAACAAAAAATGATTTTTCCATATTAAAAATCACATACTTTCTTATTTTGTTTCTCATCTTTGCTTCTGAAAAATGAGAAATTGTTTCATAGGAAATAAAAATAATTGAAATAGCAATCAAAGAAGCAGCAATATTAACAATAAATAATTTTAATGCTCCTCCTGATAAAACTTCAATTAAAATAAAACCCCCCCCTCCTAAAAACAAACCCAATATATACGGAAGCAATTTTTCAAATAAGTTTTTCATAATTTTCTCCTTTTTTTTTAAACATAACTAAAAGATAAATAAAATCTATAAGTATAAAATCATATAAAAAACCTCCCACAATAGGGAGGTTTAAAAAACTAAATAGCTTCTGTTTCTACTGTTTCAACAACAGCTTCTTCAGCAACCACTTCTTCTACTTTTTCTTCTTTTTTAGAAGATTCTTTTTTTGCTACTTTTGAAGCTTCTTTTTTTGCATTTTCTTCTGCAACTTGTGCTTCTTCTTCTGATCTTGCAACATTTACTTTTACTGTTTCAACAACTTCAGGATGAAGAGCAACCTTCACATCAAAAATACCAATTTGTTTAATAGGTGTATCAATTGTGATTTTTGTATATTCAACATCTGCACCATTTGCTTTAAAAATAACAGATAAATCGCGAGTTGAAACAGAACCATAAAGATGACCTGTATCACCAGCTTGTCTTATAACAACAAAAGATTTACCTTTAATTTTATTTGCAACATCCATTGCTAATTTTTTAGAATCTTCACTTTTCTTTGCAAGTTCTTCTTTTCTTGCTTCAAACATTTCAAGGTTTGCTTTTGTAACCCTTAATGCTTTACCAGTAGGAATAAGAAAATTTCTTGCATAACCATCTTTTACTGTAACTTTATCACCAAGATGACCAAGTTTACCAATTTTTTCTAATAAAATAATTTCCATTTTTTACTCCTATTCGTTATTTGCTACATAAGGCATTAAAGCAATATATCTTGCACGTTTAATTGCAGTCGCAAGAGCTCTTTGATTTTTTGAACTTGTTCCAGAAATTCTTCTTGGAATAATTTTACCACGTTCAGAA
>CAYJFW010000068.1:1695-3521 GCA_964369895.1 uncultured Bacteroidales bacterium | reverse complement strand
CAAATAATGTAGCAATAAAAAATGATAATTTTTTAATCATTGTAACCTCCTTAAATATTTTCTATTTCATTTAACCTTTTTAAAACTCTTGTTTCTCCCATTGATTTCATCACTTCACACAAATCAGGAGTTTGTGTTTTTCCTGTTAATAAAATTCTGAATATTTTTACAACAGTTGAAACATAGCCGTTAAATGCAGATGGGTTTTCTTTATATTCCTTACCATTTTTTGCATAAGAAAATTTTGTTCCAATATTTTGCATTTTTTCAAACCAAACTTCTTTTGTGTCAAATATATCAAAAATACTTAAATATTCTTTTACAATTTCATTTGAAAATTTTATATTTTTAAGTTCAGTTTTCATATCATTTTCAATTACAAATTTATCATCAAAGAAATATAAATTTTGTGGCAAGAAATCAGAATATTTTGAAATATCCTTTCTTGCATTCTTGGCTCCTGTTCTTTCGATTGATAAAATTGATTTTACATAATCAGAATTTTCATCAATTAAATTTTTAAGATCAACATCATTTGATTTTGCCCAATTATAAATATTTTCAAAAATTTCATCTACCCTCATTTTTGCGATTATTTCTTTTGAAATGCTTTCAAGTTTGGTAAAGTCAAACAAAGCACCACTTGGTGATAATTTTGAAAGTTCAAATTTAAAATCAGTATAAGGCGCATTTGGATTTGCACGTCTGAAACCTTCAAACGTTGAATTTGCAATATTAAGAAGATATTCAATAACAGCGATGTGTGGATAACCAACTTCATCATAATATCTTACATCAGCCTCAGGATCTTTTCTTTTGCTTAGCTTTCTTCTTTTACCATCATCAAGTTTTTGTATTGGAGATATGTGTGTATATTTTAAAGTTTTAAAACCAAGAGCTTTGAAAAGTTGTATATGAAGAGGAAGAGATGCAAGCCATTCATCGCCACGAATAACATGTGTTGTTCCCATTAAATAATCATCAACTGCATGTGCAAAATGATATGTTGGAAGACCATCACCTTTCATAATCACAATATCCAAATCATTTTCTGGGAATGCGATTTTTCCTTTAAGGCCATCTTGGATAACGATTTTGTTTTCATAATTACCTGGACTTTTAAATCTTATTACAAATGGAATTTTTGCTGCAAGTTTTTCTTCTATTTCTGTTTCTGTTAAATTTCTTGATTTTGCAAAACGTCCATAATAACCAGGCCTTACAGAAAGAGCTTCTTGTTCTTTTCTTAGAGCATCAAGTTCTTCTGTGGTTGCAAAACAAATGTATGCTGTTCCATCTTGTAACATCTTTTTTATATAAGATTGATAAATTTCACGCCTGTTACTTTGCATATATGGTCCAAAGTCGCCTTTTTCATTTGCCATATTATCAAAACCTTCATCAGGTGATAAATTATAATCATAAAGGGATGAGCAGATAAGTTCCTTTGCACCCTCAACCTCACGTTTGGTGTCTGTATCTTCAATCCTTAAGAAAAAAACACCGCCATCTGTTTGATGCGCAACACGTTCACAAATAAGGGCAACATAAATTGTTCCAATATGCATAAAACCAGTTGGGCTTGGGGCAACACGTGTAATTCTTGCACCTTCAATAGTTGCTGGTCTTTTATGCTTTGCTTCAATTTCTTCTATACTTGGAAGTGGGTTGGTAAAAATTTTATCAATAAAACTCATCTTAAAACCTTTCTTTTTTATTGAAATACAGTTTACATTTTTATATAATACAAGTCAATAATAATAAAGAAAGATAAAATAATGAAAGCAAAGATTAAAAATATTTTTTGGGATGTTGATGGTGTATTG
>CAYJFW010000068.1:0-1685 GCA_964369895.1 uncultured Bacteroidales bacterium | reverse complement strand
TTATAATTTTTTAACAAATCACCCAAATTGGAAAGATAAGTTTGAAGGTTTAAAATTTGAAGATTTAGATAAAGCTTTACCTATTGTTCCAAAGTATGGAGCATTAGAACTTAAAACTCATCCAGAATATGGTGTGGAATTGGATAAAGATTTTTGTGCATCACCTGAATTTTTTACAAACAGACCTCTTTATGATGGGGCAATTGATGCGATAAAAGAGTTTGACAGACTTGGGTATAAACAATTTACTATGTCTGCAACATTTAATGTTGAAGTAAAAAAAGCTTTTTTAAATGATCTTTTCAAAGATGTAAAAGATATACTTACAATTGAATGTGTTGAACATGGAAAATTTATGCATGATACAGCCAAAGAAGATATGTTAAAAGAATGTTTTCAAAAATATGGTTTAAAACCTGAAGAAACAGTACTTGTTGATGATAGAATTTATAATCAAGAAGCAGCAATAAATACTGGTGCAAATCCTGTAAGATTTAGATGCGAATTTACAACTGATCTTCCTGAAGATATGAAATGGATTCCTGAAGTCAGAAGTTATGACGAATTAAAAGAACTGCTTGAAAATTCAGAAAAAAGTGTTGAAAAAATAAACTTTTCTTTAATTGATAGAAATAAAGAAATTTAAAAAGTAATCTTTTTTGTTTTTTTATAATATTATTTTATGTGACTAATAAAAAAGGAGGTATTTAAACCTCCTTTTGTTTTATCTTACTCTATTTATAACATTTTTGGAAGAAGCATTTTCATCTTTTGATGAAGTAAATTTTTTGTATCTTTTTTTATTTTCTTCATTTAATTTTGATATTTTATCAACCATAACATTAAGAGGTGATGGCATAAGAGTTAAATGTCTTGCAATTTGTTCTGGTTCTTCGTAAATAAATGCACTTGAATGAACTGCATAATTTTTGGATTGCATAAGGTATGGCAGCTTTATACAATCAGGTCTTTTTTCAACATTTACCCAAATTTTATGAATGCCTGTTGGAATACCTGATGTTGCTGTTTCACAACTTGCATATGTGTCAGATGTATGTATTACACCAGTATTTGGAAGAGATAAAATGCCAGGAAATATATTTCCGATTTCTTTTTTTTGATTTTCAAAAGTTTGCATATTTGGACCAGAATATTTAATCCAATTTGTAATATCGGCTTCTGTTTCAGGAAGTGGTTTTCCGTTTACAAATATAATACCAAGTCTTTTACTTTCTTCATATAAATAATCAGTTACATCAGATGGAGTTCTTGGACCATTTGTCATTAAAACTTGAATACCGTTTTTTAACATTGATGTTGCTTCTTCAATAATGCCTTTTGCTGTATCAATATCAAAAACAATATTGCCGTCTGCAGTTTTTCCGCCAAGGCAATAAACAACTTTTGGTTTTTCATTATTAAGGTTATTTTCAGCAATAAATTTTTGAATTTTTTCATCTTCGGCTGCAAGCTTTATAGACTCAGCAGTTCTGTTGTGAAGAATGCCTTCTGTTACATGAATTTTTTTATAAAGTTTTTTATTTTCTTTTTTATATGTTTCTAATAATTCTTCATCTTGTTTTGTAAGTGCATGATCTGGAATATGTATAAAATCAACGTCTTTGTATTCATGAAGTTTTGCTGTTAAAGCAACTGTTGTAATAGGACCTAAGTTTTTTTGTTTG
>CAYJFW010000067.1:3225-3548 GCA_964369895.1 uncultured Bacteroidales bacterium | reverse complement strand
ATCAAGTTTTTTATACTTAGTATTTTCTTTTGGCCTTATGTTTATTGGATTTATTTTGAATTTATTTTTTAAAATAGAATCCCATTTTGTTTTTGGATTTTTATTTCCAATATCTTCTGTTAAAGGTTCTACTATTAATAAATTATTAGGAGAAATAATATCACAGGTATTATCAAGAACGAAGGCCGCATCTTCATCTTTGAAATAAACAACAAAAGACATAACAGATGAAGAAAAATGAAATTCTCTAACATCTTTGTATGTTTTGTTTATAACCCAAAAACTTTTTGTACTCTCCATAACCTCTCCTTTTAGTTTTGAAG
>CAYJFW010000067.1:0-3215 GCA_964369895.1 uncultured Bacteroidales bacterium | reverse complement strand
TATTATTTACCAGCTTGTTCCTTTTCCTCAGCTGAATTTGCAGAATTAGTATATGCAACCAAACAATGCTCTAAACAATAAGGTTTATTTTTAAACACCTTTTTACCACAAAATGTAAAATCATCTGAATTTGGATTGTCAATTGGCCAGCAACAACGATCCAATGTTAACTCAACCAAAGGCACTCCTTTTACTAAACTATCACCTTTTGATTTTTCAAGATTTGTTTTTTGCGATTCGTTTTTTGATTGTAAAACTTTCTCTTTTAAAGATTTTTTAGAAGATGTTTCTGAAATTTCTGATTTTACTTTTACTAATTTTTCCTTTTTAATATCAACCGATTTTGAAACATCTTTTTTTATTTTTGCAACAGATGTTTTTATTGGTGAATTACGGTTTGAAAGCCCAAGCCTGTGGACTTTTCCAACAATAGCATTTTTTGAAAAACCAAGTTTTTTACCTATCTCTGCTGTAGGCATACCTTTATCCCAAAGTTGTTTTAACTTTTCTATTTTCTTATCATTCCAATTACTCATATTAAAAAATCCTTTTATTTTATTTATTTTTGTTTTAATCTTATTTCATAAAAAATAAAAAGGAAACAAAAATGTATACTGATAAAATATTAACACTTATTATTTATTTTTCAACCGGTTTTTTTATACCTGTTTTAAGTAGATTTTTAATGAAATTTTACCCTTGTTCTTTACATAGCTATTTAGGGGATATATTAAAGCATAACTTTAATAAAAATAAAATTAAAACAAAATATCAAAAAAACAAATTTAAATTATTGAAAAAACAATATTTTTATAATAAAATTATTTGGGGTTTTGGATATCTTATTTTGCTTACTTCTGTAGAATATTTCTTAAAACCTTGGATCATTAAAGATTTACATTTAAATTTGATATTTATCTTTTTGTTTTTACTTGGTTTTGCATCAAATATAGACAATAGATGCAGACTTATCCCTGATATAATAACTTTCCCTCTTTTAATGGTAGCTTTTTTATTTTCTGCAACCTTAGAAAAATCAGGTATAATATCACCAATAAATATATCAACTTTAGAATCAATTTATAGTAGTATAGGAGCATATTTATTATGTGCGTTTTTAGCATTTTTATTTTATTTTAAAAACCCATATTCATTTGGTGGAGGAGATATAAAAATAATTGCTGGCATTGCTGCTTTTACTGGTTTTAAATCTTTAGGAGTTATTTTTGTATATTCTTTTGTAATTGGAATTATAACTTATATTTTTAAAAAAGAAAGATATGTTCCTTTGGCACCTTTGCTTTTCAAATCATTTATAATATGGATATTTATTAGCATTTCGAATTGGATGTAAAAAAGACTTTATTTTTAAATAGTTATATGTTAACTTTACCTTTAAGAGTGAGAGGGGTTTAATGATAAAGAAAATTTTACATTTTATTTTAATATTTTGTTTTATAATTACTGAAACATCTTTTGTTATGGGTCAAAGAAAAAGTAGTTCAAGATCAGTTTCAAACAGACGAAATTCGAACATTTCTACGCCTGTAATAACAACTCCTGTTAACACTCAACAAACTATCCAACCCGAAACTCAACAAAAGAACAACATTGTAGGTGAAAAACTTTCTTGCAAAGAAAAATTTAATCTTTGTATGGATAGAGGATGTCTTGATCAAAACAAAATAAGATATAATTGTCTTTCATCGCTTGACAGTTTTGATAAGGTTTTAATAGATGGTGAAGAAATAAGAATTGGTCCAGATCTTTACACTTATGTAAAAGGAGAATGCGCATCAACATTAAGGGAATGTTCTTTAAAGGAGCAAAATTCTATTGAAACAGCTTATAAAGCTCAGATACAAGAAGACGCACTTACAAAAAATTATTTTTTAGCAATGAATGCAGCATCTGATGAAACAGTAGAAGCGGTGTTCCAAGAATATATAACTTGCTTAGCTCCTTTTTGTGGAAATATGTTTACAGACTGTTTTACAATAAAAGAAGTTGAAAGAAGAGCTCCTAATTGCGATAAAATATTATCACAAACATCAAAACCATTATCTGTAAAAAAACGACTATATCAAGAATTAAGTAAATTAAACAGAGATCTTTGCTCTGTAAGCGGTGGACATGTTGATTATGATACAAAAAAATGTAAGGTTAAAGTTTCATATGGAAGTATGGATATAGCAGAAACAGATAGAGGTATGGAAGTTCTTGGAATGTCGAAAGAAGTAAAAACAATGACATTTAATATTGGTGAAATGGTTGAATGCACAGAAGAATATTTCAATACAAGTAATAGAGAAAAATATGATTTAGTTAAAGGAATTATAGATGTCACAGCAGGTAGTGTTAAAACTATTGCAGGTGCAGTATTTTTTGTTGGAGGAGTTGTTGCAGCAGCAGGAGGAGTTGTATCAACACCATTTACAGCAGGCGCAGGAACAGCAGCGGGTGCAATAGCAGCACAAGACGCAATAAGAGGATCAATTGGAACTATACTTAAAGGAAGTGGGGAAATATTAGCTGGCGTTGCAAAGATAGGAGATGAAACAAGAATACCTAGTGGATGTTTTATAAATGGATCATTTGTCGCACCAATGGGAACATATTTTATGGTTGATTTTACCCAATAAGAAAAGGTTTAAATAAAAATGAATAACATATTGAAAAAACAAAATAAAATTATATTAATATCAATTATTACATTGGTGTTATTTTCAGTATTTTCATTTGGTGTAAAATCACAAAGATCTTCAAAAAGAAACACTTCTTCTAGGGCTTCTGTTAGATCTGTTACACCTGCTGTTGTTGCAAATACACCTATTGCTGAAATAACAGAAACAGTAGAAACTACATCAACTCAAATTTCAAAAGACACATCACATATAACAAAATATAATTGTGAAAAATTATATATGGGTTGTATGAATGAAACTTGCTTTAATAATATGAATGGAAAATGTTCTTGTTCTTTAACAACTTCAAATAACAAATTTAATGATGCAAATAAAAATTGTGAATATATAGTTGATGCTTGTAAAAGTAAAAAAGATGATATTATAGAATCTTATAAAAGAATGGCAAAGTCGGATTGCACATCTTATACAATACAAGAAATTAAAAATGAAAATAACAATTCTTCTCTTACAACTTCTCTTGCAAATTTAACAGACTGTATGAGACAAAGATGTGTTTTAAATAGAACA
>CAYJFW010000066.1:0-3679 GCA_964369895.1 uncultured Bacteroidales bacterium | reverse complement strand
TAGTAAAAAATGTTTCTTCATTATATCCCTCCATCTTTTTTACTTTGGCTTGTAAAGGGAAGATAAAGACAAAATGAAATTATACCTTTATCCAAAAATCCCACATGCAAAAACAGTGGTTGGATTTTAAAACAAATATAATATGAAAGTTATGGCTTTATAACTTTGATTTAAAAATCTTTTGAACTTTAGAAGTTTTAATCTTTAAATCTTTTTTTATTGTATCTTAATAACCCCAATTTTTTATAAGATACATATTATGGCTTTGTTTTTTCCCCGCACTATTTATAGCACTAAATACGAATCAACGTATCTGTATTTCAATATAACATATTTTTTTAAAATGTAAAACTATTTTTATTTCTTATTATTATATAAGAGTGTTTCAGATAAAAAGCCATCAATATCACCATCAAGAGTTGCAGAAATATTTGATGTTTCGAAGTTTGTTCTTAGATCTTTTATCATTTGGTATGGTTGAAACACGTATGAACGAATCTGTGATCCCCAACCATTTGATGATTTAGATGCATTTATTTTTGCTTCCTCTTCTGCTCGTTTTTCAAGTTCCAGATTATAAAGACGAGATTTTAAGATCGACATTGCTGTATCTTTATTTTTAAGTTGAGATCGTTCATTTTGACATTGTGCAACAATACCTGTTGGAATGTGAGTTATTCTTACTGCACTGTCGGTTTTATTTACATGTTGTCCACCAGCACCACTTGCCCTATATGTATCAATTCTTAAATCTTTATCAAGAATTTCAATTTCAATTTTATCATCAACAACTGGATAAATCCACACAGATGCAAAAGATGTATGACGTCTGGCACCACTGTCAAATGGAGAGATACGAACAAGTCGATGAATACCACTTTCTCCTTTTAACCAACCATAAATATTTTCACCTGTAATTTGAATTGTTGCTGATTTTATACCTGCTTCATCACCTTGGTGTTCTTCTATTAAATCAACTTTATGATTTTTTTTCTCTGCCCAGCGGATATACATACGAAGAAGCATAGATGCCCAATCGCAAGCTTCTGTTCCACCTGCTCCGCTGTGAATTTCAACATAGGCTGAGCTTTTATCCGCTTCACCATTTAACATAAGGTTTAATTTTTCTGTTTCAAGTTCAGTTTCAAGATTATTTAAAAAATTTTCGGTTTCAGAAATAAGATCATCATCACCTTCTTCTTTTGCCAAAGACAATATATCTTTTAAATTTTCAAATTCTGATTTTTTTTCCTTATAAAGATTTTGTTTTTTTTCAAGAATTGATTTTTCACCCATAATTTTTTGAGCCATATCAGGATTATCCCAAAAATTTGGAAGTAATATTTTTTTTTCTATTTCATTTAATTCTTTGACTATTGATGGAAGGTCAAAGACACCCCCTTATATCATCTAATAAGCTTTCTATTTTTTCAAATGATGTTATAAGCATTATTCAACAATCCTTTTGCAATCGTAAATATAACTTGATAAAGCTTTGTTAGATTTTATAGATTGAGCTTCAAGTTTTACTAAATTGTCATAATTATCAATCATTAAAACTTGGCATTGATTATCTTTTTGTTTTATAACAAAACTATCACCTTCTGAAAGATTACTTATTGTATTATAGATAATAGTATCCATACTATCAAGACGACCACCAAGACCTATTATTATTGCTCTGTCAATTGCATCTTGTGTTTCAGATGTTCCAACATCACCTGTTGTCATTATGTTTAAAAGTCTTGCTCTTGTATTATTAAGGCTTGTTACACCTTCAATAACATATATTTCATTTACAGATAAAGGATCAACCTGTTCTTCTTGTTCTTTTTTAAGTTTTTCTTCTGCTTCTTGTTCTTTTTTTAATTGATTTTCATCAACCCATCCAATACCTTCATAATATTTAAATGACATATAATTGTTTGATCCACTTATGCTTTCAGAAACTCTGTTACCTAAATTTGAACCAAATTCCTCAGCAAAGCTATCTGCTGTTAAAGTTAAAAGGTTTTCACGGTTATCTTTTGAAAATTCATTAAGTTGTAAAAGATCATATGTTTCTTCGCCACAAGCTTGTTTTGCATCGTATGTATAACCTGCTAAGATTGCTTCTACAGCTTGTCTCCAATCTTCAGATTTATTTGTAAATTGAAAAGTTGAATAATTTTCAAGAAGTTGTGGAATGTTTGCAAGACCTAAGTCGCCTGCTTTGGAAAATTTAAGTGCAACATCAGGAAAATCTCCACATGTAAGCATCATTAAATCGTCAAATTCAAAAGAATTTCCATCATGTGCAATTGCTGCTGTATAACATTGTTTTGCAGCAGTTAGTTTTTTATTTGCAAGAACACATTCGCTTGAACCTTTTATCGCAGACTCTTCAACAATTGTTTTTGCTGATAACCATTGGTTAAGGGCTGTACCTTTGTATCCTTCACATTCTTCTTTGTATTCTTTGAAATCAGAAATTCCAACAATTCTTGATAATTGCATATCCATTATATCAAAATATTCTGTCATTGTATTATCGTTACAATCTGCATATACACCGCCATCTGCAACATTATTTGCGTCATAACATTCTTTATCCAATGCTTCCATATATTTTGTTATGCATTTTGCTTCTGTGTATTCTTCATCTTCTTCGTCTTCGTTATAGTATTCCCCATATATATCGCTGTATTTTCTGGCATATTCGTTATAATCACGACTTAAAACTGATGGAGGGTTTATTCTTGTATCATTAGCATAAGAGGAAGATGTAATATTTCTGGCGTAAAGCAAATTTGTGCATCCTATAAAAGACAACACAAAAACAAAAAATGTTTTGGATAAATTTTTCATAAACTCCCCCTTTAATCCTCATACTATTTTGATTTTACACTTCTTTTACCATCTTTTCAAGATATAATTTAAAAATCATAATATTTTTATTTTTTAAGTAGACTTTTTTTATAAAATATACTTATAATATTCTGAATTATAACATTTATTTCAAAGGTGATAAAATGAAACTTAACGATATGCGTAAAACATATACTGATTTTTTTGTGGAAAAAGGACATACACTTGTTAAATCAAGCCCTCTTATTCCTGATAATGATCCAACTCTTCTTTTTGTGAATTCTGGAATGGTTCAATTTAAAGATGTGTTTACAGGTAAAGAAACAAGAGATTATTCAAAAGCAACAAGTGCACAAAAATGTGTAAGAGCGGGCGGAAAACATAATGATCTTGATAATGTTGGATATACAACAAGACACCACACCTTTTTTGAAATGTTGGGGAATTTTTCATTTGGAGATTATTTTAAAGAACAAGCTATTTATTATGCTTGGGAATTTGTATCAAAAGTTTTAAAGCTTGAAAAAGAAAAACTTTATTTTACTGTTTATCCAACAGACACAGAAGCACGTGAATTATGGAAAAAAATTGCAAATCTTGATGATAGCAGAATTTTAGATGTTGAAGATAATATTTGGGCTATGGGTGAAACTGGACCTTGTGGTTTTGATACTGAAATTTTTTATGATAAAGGCCCTCAGGTATCGGGCGGACTTCCTGGAACTGCTGATGAAGATGGTGATAGATATATTGAAATATGGAATAATGTATTTATGCAATTTGAAACTCTTCCTGATGGAAGCAAAATTGAACTTCAAAAGAAAAATATTGA
>CAYJFW010000065.1:2932-3690 GCA_964369895.1 uncultured Bacteroidales bacterium | reverse complement strand
TCCGTTATGCACAGCAAAAGTAAGACCAACCATATCCGGTAGAATTGTTGAAGATCTTGACCAAGTTTTTATTGGTTTTCTGTCGTTATTTTCATTAGCCGCCACCACTTTTTTTAAAAGAGATGGATGTATATAAGGGCCTTTCCATATAGATCTAGTCAATTTAATTTACTCCTTATTTCTTTTTACTTAAATGTCTACTTTTTAAGATAAACTTATTTGTAAACTTATTTTTTCTTGTTCTGTAACCTTTGGTTGGTTTACCTGTTGGAGACACAGGATGTTTACCAAAGTTTCTTCCTTCACCACCACCATGAGGGTGATCAACAGGGTTCATAGCTGTTCCACGAACATGTGGACGTCTACCTAACCAAGCATTTCTTCCAGCTTTACCAAGATTTACGTTTCTTTGATCTGGATTTGAAACAGCGCCAATACTTGCATAACATTCTGCACTTACAAGTCTCAATTCACCTGAATTAAGTTTGATTTGAGCAAAACCAGCATCTTTACCAGCAAGTTGAGCATAACAACCAGCAGATCTTGCAAGTTGACCGCCATGACCTTTTTTTGTTTCAATATTATGAATAATTGTTCCCATTGGAATACTTTTAAGAGGTAATGCGTTACCAAGTTGAATATCAACATTTTCACCAGCAATAACACGTGCACCAACAGCAAGTCTTTGTGGAGCAAGTATATAAGCAAGTTCACCATCTTCATATTTTATAAGAGCAATAAAAGCAGTTCTGTTTGGA
>CAYJFW010000065.1:385-2922 GCA_964369895.1 uncultured Bacteroidales bacterium | reverse complement strand
CAAACATATCTCTTTTATTACGTTTAAAATCAACAAGTCTGTATTTTTGTTTATGTCCGCCACCAATATTTCTATTTGTTTGGTGACCAAAATTGTTTCTTCCACCTGTTTTTGTTTTACCAACAGTTAGTTTTTTAACTGGTTTACCTTTATAAAGCTCACTTTTATCAACTAAAGTCAGTTGTCTTTGTGAAGGTGTTGTTGGATTAAATAATTTCAAAGCCATTTTCGTTTACCCTTTATTTTGCACCAGCCATAATATCAATATCATGACCTTCTTGTAATGTTATATAAGCCTTTTTTACACTTACAGTAGAACCCATAATACCTTTAAACCTTTTTGTTTTACCTGGTTTAATTGCAATATTTACAGATTTTACTTTTACATTGTAAATTGTTTGAACTGCATTTTTAATATCAGTTTTTGTTGCATCATTTCTAACTGCAAAAACTAATTTACCTTGTTCTGCCACAAGAGATGTTTTTTCTGTTATAATAGGCTTTAACAGAATATCATACATCTTTTCGTTTAATTTTATTTCTTTTTTTACCGCTACCATTTTATAATCCTTATTTTACCAATCTTTTTGTTAAATTTTCAACAGCACCTTTTGTTAAAACAAGAGTATCGTGTTTTAAAATATCGTAAACATTTGCTCCTTGTGATGGAAGAACATCTGCATTAATAATATTTTTAAGAGCCAAAGCAAAATTATTATCAATAACTTCTCCACCTATAAATAAAGGTTTTTTCCAACCAAAAGTATCAAGTTTTGCTTTTAATTCTTTTGTTTTTGGTGAAGATATTTTTTCATCTTCTAAAATCACAATTTTTGAACCAATAACTTTTGAAGATAAAGCCATTTTTAAACCAAGAGCTCTAACTTTTTTAAGAAGTGAAAAACCATGATCACGACTTACTGGACCAAACATTGTAGCACCACCACGCATTTGTGGAGAACGTAAAGAACCTTGTCTTGCACGACCAGTTCCTTTTTGTGCGAAAGGTTTTTTAGTTGTACCTGAAATTTCAGATATAACTTTTGTAGAGTGAGTACCAGCACGTCTTTTTGAAAGTTGCCAATTTACAACACGGTGTAAAATATCTTGTCTTGGAGCAACTTCAAAAACATCTTTTGACAATTCAATTTGTCCGTTTACTTTACCTTCTAATGTAATAATATCAAGCTTCATTTCTTACTCCTTTTCTACTGCTATTTCTTCAGTAGTAGCAACTTCATTTGTTTCTGTTGGAGCAACTTCTGCTTCAACTTCTTTAATTTCTTCTTTAACAACTTCTGATTTAGATGATTTTACAGCTGCTGGCATAGGAACTTCTGTTGGAAGAGGACGTTTTACAGCATCATAAACACAAACAGCAGAACCTGTTGCACCAGGAACAGCACCACGAACAAGAATATATCCGTTTTCATCATCAATATCAACAACAATTAAGTTTTGAATTGTTACATTTTCCGCACCCAAATGCCCAGGCATTTTTTTACCTTTAAAAACACGACCTGGATCTTGACATTGACCTGTTGAACCAAGTGAACGATGAGATACAGAAACACCATGAGTAGCTTCTAAACCACGGAAATTCCATCTTTTCATACCACCAGCAAAACCTTTACCTATAGATTTTCCTGAAACATCAACAAATTGACCTTTTACAAAATGTGATGGAAGTATTTCATCACCAACATTTAAAACACAGTCTGCAGAAACTCTAAATTCACGAATTTCTTTTGGTGTCACACCTGATTTTGCAAGATGTCCTTTTAAAGCTTTTGAAAGATTTTTTTCTTTTCTTAAACCCGCACCAAGTTGAACAGATGTATACCCATCCCTGCTTTCAGTTTTAACATCAATAACCTTACAATTATCAATTTTAAGAACAGTAACAGGAACATGTTTGTTCTTTTCATCAAATACACGGGTCATACCCATTTTATACGCAATTAAGCCAGTTCTCATAATATCCACCTTATAATTCAACTTTTACATCAACACCAACAGAAAGATTAAGATTCATCAAAGCATCAACTGTTTGTGGTGTTGGGTTTATAATATCTAAAACTCTTTTATGAGTTCTTATTTCAAACTGCTCACGTGATTTTTTATTTACGTGTGTTGAGCGGTTTACTGTAAATTTTTCAATTTTTGTTGGCAAAGGAATAGGACCGATCACTTCGGCACCAGTTCTTTTTGCTGTGTTTACAATTTCATGTACAGATTCATCTAGAACCTGATTTTCAAAGGCTTTTAGCCTAATTCTTACATTAGAATTTATCATTTTTTAATTCCTTATTAACCTATAAATAGCATAAAAGTGTTTTGGAATAGTAAAGTAAGAAAAAGAAAAAATCAAGTACTTTTTTCTTTTTCTTGCATTTTTATTCATTTTTTAAAATAAGGCAAACACAAAACCCTATTTTATCTATTTTGTTCCAGCTTTTGCCTTTATTTCATCAGCAACATTTGATGGAACATCAGAGTAATGATCAAATACCATAGTATATTGAGCACGACCTTGT
>CAYJFW010000065.1:0-375 GCA_964369895.1 uncultured Bacteroidales bacterium | reverse complement strand
CATAGATCTTAATGTGTTAACATAACCAAACATATTAGCAAGTGGAACCATAGCAGTAATAACACGAGCATTACCTTGAGAATCCATATTACCAACTTGTCCACGACGTGAGTTAATATCACCAATAATATCACCCATATATTCTTCTGGAGTTACAACTTCAACTTTCATAACCGGTTCCATAATTTTAGGTCCAGCACTTGGAACACCCTCACGGAATGCTGCACGAGCTGCGATTTCGAAAGCAAGAACAGAAGAGTCAACATCATGGTATGCACCATCAACAAGAGTTGCTTTAAAATCTGTACATGGATAACCAGCAATAACACCTGTTTCTTTTGCAATATTGAAACCTTTTTCATCACCTGGGATATA
>CAYJFW010000064.1:0-3863 GCA_964369895.1 uncultured Bacteroidales bacterium | reverse complement strand
AGGTTTTTTTAACACGAAAATAAAACAATTAATAGACAATAAAAACCTTTACAAACAAAAGAATTTCGCATATTATAAAAAGATAAATCAAGGATTATAAATTGAAAACAAAAGCAGACTTAATAGCAGTTATTCAAAAATATAAAACTTTATCAACTTCGGATAAGGCAAGGATCGAACTTGCATACACATTTTCAAAAGAAAAACATGCTGATCAAAAAAGAGCAAGTGGCGAACTTTATTTCACTCACCCTCTTGAAGTTGCATTCATAGCAGCCACACAATACGAACTTGATGTTGACAGCATAATTGCAGCCCTTCTTCATGACATAGTAGAAGATACACAAACAGAAACAAAAACAATACAAAATCTTTTTGGAAATGATGTTGCTGAACTTGTAACAGGTTTAACAAAACTTCGATCACTTAAAATAACATCAAAAAAAATATTAAAAGCAGAAAATTACAGAAGCTTTGTAATATCTGTATCAAAAGACATACGTGTTCTGATAATAAAGCTTATTGACAGATACCATAACATCTTAACACTTGAATATATTCAAAAACCTGAAAAAAGGGCAAGAATTGCTCTTGAAACTATGACTGTTTATGTACCTCTTGCTGAACGTATGGGTATGGAAAACATAAAATCCAAAATGGAAGATATTTGTTTCAAAGAACTTCACCCAAATGAATTTTCACTTATTGAAACAAAACTTGAAAACCTAAGAAATTCTGGAACAAACCTTATTGAAGAAATTGTTGATGAATTATGTGATTTAACACTTCGCCATAAAATCAAATCTAAAATATATGGTCGCGAAAAAAGCCCATATTCAATATGGCGAAAAATGGAAAATAAAAATATAACTTTTGATGAAGTATTTGATATAATTGCATTTCGTTTTTTAGTAGATGACATAGAAGATTGTTACAAAATTTTGGGAATGATACATTCAACATATAAAATGCTCCCTAATCGTTTCAAAGATTATATTTCAACACCAAAACCAAACAAATACCAATCTTTACATACAAGCGTTATTGGCCCTCTTAACAAACGCATTGAAATACAAATCCGAACATATGAAATGGACAAGGTTGCACAATACGGTTTTGCAGCCCATTGGCTTTACAAAGCAGGAAAAACAAATATTTTATCAAAAGATTTTGACTGGCTTCGAAATATGGTTGATGCAATAAAAAACATATCATCACCTGATGAAATTGTTGAACACACAAAATTATCACCATTTATTGATTCCATATTTTGTTTCACTCCAAAAGGTGATTTAATATCACTTCCTATTGGCGCAACTGCTCTTGATTTCGCATATGAAATACATTCAAATATTGGTAATCATTGTGTCGGCGCAAAAATAAATAAGGTTATAAAAAATATACGAACATCCCTTAAAACAGGTGATATGGTTGAAATATTAACTTCAAAAACACAAAACCCAACACCAGAATGGGAAAGATTTGTTATAACAGTTAAGGCCAAATCAGCAATAAAACACTTTTTAAAACTTCAAAAAAAACAACAAACAATTATTTATGGAAAGCAACTTATCCAAACTGTTTTTGAAAATTATAAACAACCATTTTCTGAAAAAAAATTAGTATCTATTTTAAACAAATACGGATCAGCAACTTTGGATGATTTATATTTACTTGTCGGATCAAAAGAATATACTCCCGAACACATATTATTTTCAATACATCCTGAACTTAAATCTGATGGCAAAAGCAAATTTAACATTGATGATTTTTTCAACAGCATAAATAAGACAAATGAAAAACAAAAAAACAAAGAAAAAAACCCTGACGGCACATTTGCAAATATACCTGTAAATTTCGCGAAATGTTGTTACCCTGTACCAAATGATGAAATAATTGGTGTAATACACACAGGTAAAGGAATAACAATCCACAAAAAAAATTGTAAAGGTTTAACTAAATACAAAAAAACACCTGAAAAATTATTTAATCTTAATTGGGATGATTATACATCGTTTAAATCTTCAACATTTAAAACAAAATTATCAATACTTGCAAATTATAAATCAGGAGCATTAAACGAAATAACATCTGTTTTTGCAAGAGAAGGCGCAACAATAGAAGATATCAAAGTAGCAAGCAAAACTGATGGATTTATCGAATTTTTAATTACAATTGAAGTAAAAAATATTGAACATTTAAATAATATTATTTCAAATTTAAAAAATACAAAAGTAATAAACACAATTATAAAATACAATCAAGGTTAAAAAAATGATTACAAATTTAATTATAAAAAATTTTATTTTAATTGAAAATTTACAAATATCTTTTGGGCATAAACTTACCGTTTTAACTGGTGAAACAGGTGCTGGAAAATCAATACTTCTTGACGCTGTTTCATTTGCACTTGGAGCAAGAAGCGACACATCATTAATTAAAATAGGTGAGGATACAACATCTGTTATTGCAACATTTGAAGTTAAAAAAAATCATCCTGCAATAAATTTATTAATTGAACAAGAAATAATAAATAAAAATGAAATTTCAGATTTAAATGAAATAATCTTAAGACGAACATTAAACAAAGATGGAAAAAACAAATCTTTTATAAATGATATACCTGTAAGCCTTTCAACACTTAAACTTATTGGTGACACATTAATCGAAATACATGGACAATTCGATAACCAAAGCATTCTTAACCCATCAACTCACATAAATATTCTTGATACCTTTGCTAACCTAGAAAATTTAAAATCAGAATGTAAAAACGCATATCAAAATTGGCAAACAATAAAAAAAGAATTACAAAAAATCACAGAAGAATTTGAAAAAGCAAAAGAAGACGAAGAATATCTTAAACATAATTTGGATGAACTTTTAACTCTTAATGCAACACAAGACGAAGAAGAAGAGTTAAATTCTAAACGCCACCCTTTAATGAATTCCGAAAAAATTATTACATCAATAAAAGATGCATATGAACATCTTTCAAAATACGGAAATTCTCCTGAAAAATTTATAAGTGATGCAAATTATGCATTAACAAGAATTCCTGATGATGCAAAATCAGAAAACATAGAAGAAATAATTCAACAACTCGAAATAACTTCATCAAATCTTTCAGACGCTCATCAAAAACTTGAACAAATATTAAATGAAAATGATGGTGACACTTCAACACTTGAAAATACAGAAGAAAGACTTTTTAAAATACGTGAACTTGCAAGAAAACACAAAATAACACCAAATGAACTACCTCAATTCACAAAAAATTTAGAAGAGATTGTTGCAAACATAAATAACTCTGACAATGTTTTAAATGAAAAGAAAAAAATTGAACGAGAAGCATTTGAAAATTATTTATCAATTGCAAATGAACTTTCTGAAAAAAGAAATCATTTTGCAAATATTTTAAGCAACGAAGTCACAAACGAACTTGCTCCACTTAAACTTGAAAAAGCAACTTTTGAAATCTCAGTTGAAAAGTTTGATGATGAAAAAAAATATTCTGCAAACGGAATAAATACTGTTGTTTTTGTTGGTTCAACAAACTTTGGAGCAAAAAAAGACTTAATACACAAAATTGCATCAGGTGGAGAACTTGCACGTTTCACACTTGCAATCAAAGTTATAATATCAAATTCAAACACAATTTCATCAATGATATTCGATGAAGTTGATACAGGAATTTCAGGTGCCACAGCAAGCGCCGTAGGAGAACGTTTGGCAAGGTTAAGCAAATCAATACAAACTCTTGTTATAACTCACTCTCCACAGGTTGCATCTTTTGGAAATCATCATTTCAAAGTTCAAAAATTCTTTGACGATGAAAAAAATGCAACTATAACATCTGTTGA
>CAYJFW010000063.1:0-3876 GCA_964369895.1 uncultured Bacteroidales bacterium | reverse complement strand
TAAAGCGAAGTTATTATTGCAAAAGAATGAATTTTGGCTTCAAAGAGGGGGATTCGAACATAAATTCCAGATTAGCTTGGTTGTAAGCGGGGTTAGCGAACAACCCTAGCTATTCTCAATTTATAGACGATACTAGCTACATTCTGTGTTTTTGGCGGAAAGAGGGGGATTCGAACCCCCGATACCTTTTGGGTATGCACGCTTTCCAAGCGTGTGCATTCGACCACTCTGCCATCTTTCCTGGTAATGTGATATTACTATCTGTAATATAAAAAATCAAGAATTAAAAAGCCTACCAATCAACAACTTTTTCGGTTTTAACTGTAATATTTGTTGGATTGCTTGTATGCCATTTATGCATTATACCTTTTTCATTTATAAAATAAATTTCATATCCACCCCCAGTAGGAGATTTTCCATTTGAAATAACACAAGGTAATTTTTTACAGTTTGAAAAATTAATAGTCCCACCTTGAGGAGTCATATGATCACATGGTCCACCACAGTTTTTAGAAGCACTAGAACTATCTCCAAAAGCTTGTGCTGTACATTGTAAAGTCTTAGTCGATGCTTCAACCCATTTTGAAACAATATTATAACAACCTTTACTGCTTGAATGATTTGATCTAAAAAATTGAAATTTTATAGGAGAGCAAGATGTTGCACCATCATCAGACCATTGGTAATCAGGACATTCTTTACAAGTTGTACCACTTAAATAAGTTCCAGATTTACAATTATTTGATGGCGAAGCAGAAGAGCTAGATGTAGAAGTAGATGAAACACCTCCACCAACCGATGTCATACCATAATTTTCCCATTCTGGGTTACCTTGAACTTCTGAATATGTGCTACAGTCTTTAACTGATGTTGCACCAGCCTTTTCTGTTTTTCCATTATTTGGACATTTTACACATTGAAAATGATTAGACGATCCAGAAATAGGCGCAGAAAAATAATTATTTAAACAAACTGGTTTTGTTGCTTCATCCACATCATAAGCCAAACCTTGATCCATTAACTCTGCTTCTGAAACCTTAGAAGCAGCACCACCTTTTGGTATAGAACAATTTTGACCTGTCTCAGGATTAACATATTTGTTTGAACTTGGTCTAGTTATAATTACATTCAAAGGACAAATTAAATCTGTGCTGACACATTCATCATCAACTTGAACAAAACCATCGCCACAAATAAAATAAACAGCCTTAGTTGAATCTATCCAAGAATATTTGTTATAAGTATCATTAACGCTTTCACTCCAACTTTTTAAAACTGTATTTGATGGTTGATTACAATATTTTCCTTTAAGATAAGCATACTGCCCACCATCGTTTTGTAAAACTCTAGCAATTTCACAAGGATTAGAAACTGTATTACTAGAAGTATTTGAACTTGAGTTTGAGCTAGTGTTTGTTGTTGAAGTAAGACTAACAGCTTCTCTTGAAGTTCCAGATGATCTTGTTGAATTTCTAGAGCTATTAGAAGATGAGGTTGAGCTCCTCGCACTACTCCTTGAAGAAGATGAGCTCCTTGCGCTACTTCTTGATGAAGATGAGCTTCTAGCACGAGATCTTTGGGAAAAAGCCTCAAAAGAATATGCAAAAACAAAGCTTATAAATAAGCCTGCCAAGAAAAATTTTACAAAAAATTTTCTACTAAGCATAAGATTTTCTCCAAAACCTCCTCTAATACTAATAAAAGTATATCATAAAAGCTTTGTAATTACAAGAAATTTAAGAATTTTTATTTTTTTTAAATGGATTTGTAGGCCTCATAATCCACTTTAAAATAACTGCTGCTTTTGAAACAAGAAAAAATACAAGCCACATACTTAAAATAAACACAGGAACAGATGTTCTAACCCTATATCCCATCCAAAATATATCAACTACACCATAATTGTTTGAAATCCAAACTCCAACAATTGAAAACCCCAGAAAAATAAAGAAATATTTCAAAGCTCCTTTTAACATTACTCACCTTCCTTTTTTTCTGTTTCAACAGGTTTTTCTTCTGTTTTAATTAAGCTTTCATCAGTTTTTATTTCTGGTTTAACTTCTATTTTTTTCTTTTTTATTGGTTTTTTAAGAACAAGTTTTTTAACACCACTATCTTTTTTTACATCATTTAATACTTGTTCCAAAGAAAATTCAACCAAAGGATTAATTGTTTCATCAACTTTTAATTTTAACTTAGCAGCTTCATACCAATCTTTTGCGCTATCAAAACCCTCTTTTGAAACAGCCTCTAATTTTTCAAATTCTTTAATTGCTTCATTTAAATCTCTTTCTGATAAATACTTTTCAACTCTTGCAACAATTAAATCAGGAGTATTTTTTATCATATTTTCATCAGACAAATCAACCTTTCTTACTTTGAAAAAACTTTTAAGCCTATTTACAAACTTTTTTCTTATACTTGGATTTTCACCCATAGGATTGTTTGAAACAAAAACAATATCCATTGCCATATTATTAAAATCATCTCTTATTTGACTAAATGTTTTAACACCTGTTTTTGATGTTTCATAAAGATTATCAAAAGCAATTTTAACATTTTCGTTTGAACTACCAATTGTATTTAAAATATTAAGCTCATCTTCAAAAGATTCACCTCTTAATGCCGCATCTTTTAATAAAATAGAAGAATTAAGCATCAAAAGATTTGTCCCTCTATATGTTTTATTATAATCTTCCAAAGATTTTATTTTGCTTTCAACTTTTGCTAAATCATCTTTATCAAACATTAATTCGCGAACATGTTGGATATTCTTTTTTATATCCATACCAAATTCTTGAACTTGTTCTTTAATATCAACACTTTGTAAATCTTTTATCTTTTCTATATAAGAATCAAGCAAATCTTTTCCATCTCTTTGAAGACCTTCTACTTTTGTATTCAAAGCTTGCATCTGTTGTTTTTGATTATCAATTTCTAAACTTAAAAAACCAATAATCCACAACATTAAAACAAATAAAAATGCAAAAATAACAATTTGAAAAACAGAAAAATTAGCTTCCTTGTGTTTTGTTTTTACAATTTCAACTGTTGTTTCTTTTGCTGAGTTTTCTATTTTTTTATTTTTTCCAAACATATTCACCTCTAAAATTTATTAAATTCAACAATAGAGCTTTGCCCTGCATCGCCACTTATTGTTTTTATTTTATTTGATAATTTATTTATAAAATCAGCAATAACATCCTCATCTAAAACATTATCTTTTAAAAGACCAATTTCTTTTTCTAAAACAGATATTTTTGTTTTTGCTTTATTAACATCACCAAAAGTCAAAATACAAACCATAAGAAGAAGAGTTTCGCTGTCCAAATCACCAAACCTAGAAGCAAGATTTTTTGCCTTCACATCAATTTGTGAAGCAATAGCAAGAATTTGATTTTCTTGACCATCACCACAATCTATTGAATAATTCTTTGAGTTTATTTTAAAATTAACTGTTGGCATATTTATTCCTTAAATTATATTAAGCTTATTTTTAAGATCTATTTTAAGAGCTTTAATTTCTTCTTTAACACGCATATTTTTATCTTTCTCCAAAGATAAACTATCTTCCAATTCAGTAATCTTGTTTTTAAGGATAACTATCTGATCTTGATTATTTGCATCTCTTAATCTGTAAAAATCAAGTTTTTCTTGGAATTTACTTTCTAAATTCTCTTTATAAAAAGAAAATGCATCCGATAATCCATCAACGTTATCAGAAAGTATTTGTAAAGAATTTTTAAGTTGCTCTTTCATGCTTGCCTTTTCAAAAAAAATTTTATATAACAATAATACAAAAACATTAAAAATAATTCAAGGATAAAAAATGAGATTTCAACAAAGACAAAATAACGAACTAAGAAAAATCGAAAT
>CAYJFW010000062.1:0-3886 GCA_964369895.1 uncultured Bacteroidales bacterium | reverse complement strand
ACTTTACAATTTCACCCAAAGAATTTTTCCAATTTTCAAATGATTGCAAAGGAAGCCCATATATGAAATCCAAACTTATATTATCAAAATATTTTTTTGCGATATCTATTGTTTCTAACGCTTCTTCTTTATTATGAATCCTACCTAAGAAACAAAGCTCGTCATCATTTAATGATTGCACTCCAATTGAAAGCCTGTTTATACCTAAGTTTTTAAAATTTTTTAATTTATCTTCTGAAACTGTTTTTGGATTAACCTCTATTGTAATTTCAACATTTTCACAAACATCAAAATTTAAATAAATTTCATCTATTATACTTTCAAGCATATATTTTGACATCAAAGAAGGTGTACCACCACCAAAATAAATTGTGTTAACTTTTCTTTTTTCTATAAAATTAGAATAATATTTAATTTCTTTTAAATAATAATCTTTTAAACTTTCTGAACTACTTAAACAATCAAAGCTAACAAAATCACAATAATTACATTTTTTCAAACAAAATGGAAAATGAATATAAATACCAAACGGATTTTTATTTTTCAAATTTCAAATCCACATCTATATCAAAAGAATTTTCATCAACAATTTTTTCTTCAGCTTTAATCTCTACTTTTTCTTGAGCTTTTTTCTTTGACTTTACCTCTTTTATATCTTCATCTTTTTCTTTTGATTGTTTTGGTGTTTTTTTATTTTCTTCTTCATCTTTTTTTAATTTTTCTAAATATTTAATAAACAAAGATGATGCAAAAGCCCTGTGGCTAATTTGATTTTTTTCATCAATTTCCATTTCTGCAAATGTTTTTCCATATGAATTTGGAACAAAAATACTATCATATCCAAAACCATTTTCACCACGTTTTGGAAATATTATAAAACCATTACAAATACCTTCAAAAAATTCTGTTTTTTTACCTTTTACAGCAAAAGCAATTACACAAACAAATTTTGCTTCACTTATTTTATTATTAAGCCTTTTTTGAATTTCTTCAAAAGCAAGATCATAAGAACCAATTTCATCTGCAAACCTAGAAGAAATAACACCAGGAAAACCATCCAAGTTTTTAATACAAAAACCGCTGTCATCAGCAATTACAGGAAGCCCTGTTTTTTCTGCAATTAATTCAGCTTTTATTTTTGCATTATCTTTAAAAGTTTTACCATTTTCAATTATTTCAATTTCTTCTTTTAAAACATCTTTATAAGGAACAACTTTTATATCAAATGGTTTAAGAATATTTTGAAATTCCTCTACTTTGTGCGAATTACTTGTCGCAATAACAAATTTTTGTTTCATAAACTATCCTTCCATTTTTCCATCATAAAAATTACCAAATTTAACAAAATCACCAACAAAAGAAAGTTTTACATCCCCTGTTGGTCCATGTCTTTGCTTTGCAATTAAAACCTCTGCCATATTTTCGATTTTTTTTGCCTTGTTTTCCCATTCTATATATTCATTCGAAGTTGCATCCGCACTAACTGGTCTCTTTTTATTATGGTAATAAGCTTCACGGAAAATAAACATAACACTATCAGCATCCTGCTCAATAGAACCAGACTCACGAAGATCAGAAAGCTGTGGTTTTTTATCTTCTCTTTGTTCAACAAGACGAGAAAGCTGTGAAAGAGCAAGAACAGGTACATCCAATTCTTTTGCTAATATTTTAAGACCTCTTGTAATCTCAGAAATTTCTTGTGTTCTGCTATCGCGTTTTCTTCCACCAGCGGAATTAAGAAGCTGTACATAATCAACAACTATTAAAGACAAAGCTCCTTCTTGTCTCTTAAGTCTTCTTGCTCTTGTTCTTATTCCAGGAACAGTAATATCAGGAGTATCATCAATATAAATAGGCATACTATTAAGAGCCCTTTGATGTTCAATAAGTTTATTAAACTCATCATCATTAATACTTCCATTTCTTATTTTATTACCATTAACCTCAGCAGAAGTAGAAAGCAAACGAGACGCCAGCTGATCTGCTGACATTTCAAGAGAAAAGAAAATAACTGGTCCACGAAGTTTTTCAGGCCCTCTTTCATTTAAAACTTCATTTGCAACATTAAATGCAATATTAAGAGCCAAAGCCGTTTTTCCCATACCTGGTCTTGCAGCCAAAATCATAAGATCCGAAGGATGAAAACCACCCATCATTTTATCCAAAGCATTAAGCCCAGTTGAAATACCAGAAATTGAACCATCTGCACGATATGCTTCTTCAATTGTTTGCATAGAAGCACGCAAAGTATTTTCCAAAGATATAGGACCATTTTCCACATCACCAACTGTTGCTAAGTTATAAAGCTCTTGTTCTGCATTTTCAATCTGCTTTGATGCAGGAATATCATCATCACTTCCACCAAACGCACCATTTACAATATCAGTACCAATATCAATCAAATTTCTTTTAACAGCACATTCATAAACAAGCTTTCCATAATCATAAGCATTAACAACAGATATAGCCGAACTTGCAAGCTGTGAAAGATATTCAACTCCACCTGCCATATCCAAAGTTCCATTACCTTCCAAATAATTTTTCAAAGTAATTGTATCTGCCAAATGACCTTTTTCAATTAACCTTTGACAAGCTTCAAAAATCTTCTGATGCATAACTTCTATAAAATGCTCAGGCTTTAAAAACTCAGACACTCTTTCTAATGCTCTATTATTCGAAATCACAGCAGAAATAACAGCCTGTTCTGCCTCTACACTAGAAGGGGGTTTTCTTAAAAAATCACCTACATTTTTTGCTTGGTTTGACACGTCTATAAACTCCTTAACGATTCTATTAAAAACAAATAGATACTATAAGGAAAACTCTAAAATTGCAAGAAACAATTCTTTTAAAAATAACCACTTGAAAAAAACTTTAAAATATAGTAAAATAAGTCCAAGAAGATAAGGACGAAAGAAATGAAAAAAATAAGTATATTTGTATTATGTGCTTTTGTATTAAATGTAATGACATCTACATTTGCATTTTCACAATCATCAATACAAGGAAGAAACAGCGTAAGAACATCAAGAGGTTTAATGGATTACGTTGATGATAGAGGCGATGTTATTCCAGAAAGACCATCCCCATCAAATGATGAAATTGCATTTACTGCATGCAAAGAAAAAATTCTACTTCTAAATCCTGAATACGAAGGAATAACAGCCCTAACAACTCTTGAAAGTTGCAGATTTGCTTTAAACCAAATAATTGAATTAAACACTTGCATAACAAAACTCAAAGACTTGGATAAAAAATCTGAAACATCAACAATCACAACAGTTGAACTTTGTAATTCTGAAATCACAACAAAAATTGATGAGTTAATAACATCTTATAAAGGTACATATAAAACTCAATTGGAAAAAACTCAAAATGCTTGCTCTGGTATTGCTGATAAAATTGAATTAATAAGTGGGCTTTCAACTGGCGCAACAATATCAAGTGGCGTTGGAACATTGGCTGCTGGAACTGCTCTCACAACTGGCTTAATGAAAAAAAGCACAGACGAAGAAATTGAATACCAAGAAACAGCTATTGAAAATCTAAAAGAAGAAATTGCAAAATTTAACAAAGAAAAAGCTACTGAAGGAATAACTCAAGAAGAGCAAAGCAAAATAAATAAACAAGCAACACAAATTGAAACTCAATTTAATGACAATATAAAAAAATTAAACGAAAGTGAAATTGCATTAATTGATCAAGAAATAACAAAATTAAATAATCAAATAAACCCAATAAAAAACGATATTATAACTAAAGAAACAGAACTTAATACAGCATTAAAAGGTTTGAATTTGGATGATGTTTTAAGCTCCCCTCAAGGAATTGAAATTAGAGGTATAAGTTTAACAGAAGAGGAAATAACAGGAATAACTACTTTAAA
>CAYJFW010000061.1:0-4015 GCA_964369895.1 uncultured Bacteroidales bacterium | reverse complement strand
ACCCAAAACAGAATCATCAATTATAACTGCAAAATCTCTGCTTAGGCTCATCAAATCAGAAATAATAAGCTTTTTCTTTGCTGATCCTTTTGATTTTTGAGGAGGCATTAAATCAATATTTATTTCAAATGCAACAACAGATGTGTTTTTTATACCAAATTTTTTAAGTGTTAATGGATGAATTTCACCAAAAAAACCAACAATTTTATTTGCAAAAATAACATTTGCGCTTTTGTATGGATTTAAAAAGCTTGGGATATTTTTTGTATCAAGTTTTATACTTGAACTG
Organism: uncultured Bacteroidales bacterium; assembly: GCA_964369895.1. GTDB lineage: Bacteria > Pseudomonadota > Alphaproteobacteria > Rs-D84 > CACZYB01 > CACZYB01. The sequence continues at coordinate 3,726 of CAYJFW010000061.1, read as the reverse complement.
TTTACACCAAAAAGTTTAAATATTTCCATTACATCATTTTTAATATCATAAACATCGGCAGATTTTGTTTCTGTTGCCCAATCTTTTGTTTGTGTTAAACCTTGCCTTACACCACTAATGCAATTAGATTGATCAGTTGGTTTTGATGAATTAAAAATTGGCCCAAGTTCAAATAAATTTGATGATAAAAGACCTCTTGCAAGATTTGATTTTATACCATCAAGAAGGTTAGGTATAATACTTCTTCTCATTACATTTAAATCTGATGTTATTGGATTTATAATTTTAATTGGTTCATCATTTGTAAGTTCTTTTTTATCACTCATAAAAGACCAAGTATAAACTTCTGTTAAACCTCGTTTTGCAAGAAGTCTTGGAAGAAGTGTTTTATTTATAACTTTTCCATCAATTTCCATTTTATAATTTTCATTTCTAACAGAAGTACTAGGTAATTTTTCAAAACCATAAATACGAACAAGTTCTTCTGTGATATCATGTTTGCCTTCTAAATCTTCGCGGTATGAAGGAGGTGTTATTTTTAAGATATCACCATTATCATTAACTTTACAGCCAAGTTTTTCAAGTATTGAAATTTGATCATTTTTAGAAATATCAAAACCAATTAATTTTTCAAAATAAGATACAGGGAAATCAATATTATATTCTTTATATTTACATTCACCTGTTTTAAAAGTTTCTGATGGTAATCCTCCTGCAAGTTCAATAACAAGAGATGTTGCATAATCAAGACACCAATAGGTACAATGTATATCAATTCCTCTTTGAAATCATGAATTTGAATCTGATTCAATTTTTAATTATTTTATTGTTTTTCTTATTTTAATTGGGTTGAAATATGCACTTTCAAGAAGAATATTTTTTGTATCCATATCACAAGCAGTTGAAAGACCACCCATAACACCAGCCAAGCTTATCACACCTGTATCATCAGATATAATAATATCGCCTTCGTTAAGCAGATATGTGTTTTCATCTAAGCCTATAAATTCTTCACCACCTTTTGCATAATCAATTACAAGGTTTCCTTTTATTTTATCTGCATCAAATACGTGAAGAGGTCTGTTTATATTGTGAAGACAGAAATTTGTAATATCAACAAGTGTAGAAATAGATTTCATTTCAACAGATGTTAAATAATCAGATAACCATTTAGGAGATGTTGCATTTTTAACATCTTTTATATACCTTGTATTAAATTCATGTGCATCATCGGTTATATTATTTATAACATTAATTGGGCTTTTGAATTTAGCTTCTATTTCTTTTTTAATAGGTTCAATAAATTCACCACATCCTGCTGCTGCTAAATCACGAGCAATACCAAGAACGCCAAGATAATCAGGTCTGTTTGGTAAAACATTTCCATCATAAATTACATCTAAATTATAAAATTTTTCAAGTATGCTAATTACACTATCACCGGCTTTGCAATCAATTGTTGATGGGATATCAATAATTCCATCATGATCTGTACCAAGCTCTAGTTCCATTTCTGAACACATCATACCACATGACTCGTATCCTCTTATCATACCTTTTTTAAGCTTCATTCCATTTGATGGAATAATACTTCCAACAGGAGAAAAAATACCTTTAAGCCCAACACGTACATTTGGTGCACCACAAACAACATCAAAAATTTCTGTTCCTGTATTAACTTTTAAAAGGTGAAGATGATCACTGTCTGGATGATCTTTGCATTCTTTAATCTCTCCTACTATAAAACCTTCAAGAGGAGTCCTTAAATCTTTTATATCTTCTATTTCAAGACCAATCATTGTTAATTTATCAGCAATTTCAAGTGGTGACAAATCTGTTTTCAAATATTTTTTTAAACTGTTATATGTAAAACGCATAATTTATCTCCTTATTTCTTGCTTAGGCCTGTTAATATATTTGGAATATCCATTGCTTCGAAACCATAATGTGAAAGCCAACGAGTATCGCTATCGAAACATTTTCTCATGTCTGCGATACCATATTTTAACATAGCTAGTCTTTCAACACCCATACCGAATGCGAATCCTTGGTATTCATCTGGGTCAACGCCAACTGATTTTAAAACATTTGGATGGACCATTCCACATCCAAGAATTTCAAGCCAACGATTTCCGTCTTTACCTATTTTAAGTTCGCCGTCTTTAAGTGTGCAACGAATATCCATTTCAGCAGATGGTTCAGTAAACGGAAAATAACTTGGGCGAAATTGTGATGGTAAATCATCAACTTCGAAAAATGTTTTTAAAAAATCTATAAGACAACCTTTTAAATGAGACATGTTTATATTTTTATCAATGTAAAGACCTTCCATTTGGTGAAACATTGGTGTGTGTGTTGCATCCCAATCACTTCTGTAAACACGGCCTATTGTTATAACTTTTAATGGAACACCTGCTCTTTCCATTTCGCGAATTTGAACAGATGATGTTTGTGTTCTAAGAAGACTGTCTTCGCCAAGAAAAAATGTATCTTGCATTGAACGGGCAGGATGAAATTTTGGAACATTTAACGCTTCGAAATTATGAAAATCATCTTCTATATCAGGATCATTTGCAGAAACCAAACGAAATCCTTGTGCACCTAAAATTTGAATAAACTCTTCTTTTACTTGGGTAAGTGGGTGAATCGTTCCTTCTTTAATTTCACCTTTGGTAAGAGTAATATCTATCTTATCTGCTTCTAATTTTGAATTAATATCATCCCATTCAAGGATTGATTTTTTTTCATCCAAAAATTTTGTAATTTCATTTTTTATAATATTAAGTTCTTGACCTTTTTCTTTTCTGTCTTCTGGTGAAAGTTTTCCAAGTTCACGAAGTTCAAGTGTAAGAAGACCATTTTTACCAAGAACAGATATATTTACTTCATCAATTTCTTGTAAAGTTTTTGCATTTTTAATTTTATCTAATATTTCTGTTTTATTTATCATTTAAAATCCTTTTCCCATTAATCATAAAAAAATAAGAGAGCTTTTTAAAGCCCTCCTATTATAACATTTTTTTTTGAAAATTCAAAGTTATTTAAGCAGAGCTTTTACGCTGCGCTTATAAATCGTTTTGCATTTTCAACAACAGATTTGAATGCATCAACATTGTGTACTGCCATATCTGCAAGAACTTTTCTATCAAGTTCAATACCTGCTTTTTTCATTCCGCCAATAAATTCAGAATAAGTAATTCCGCATTCACGAACAGCAGCATTGATACGAGTAATCCACAAACTTCTGAAGTTTGATTTTGTTTTACGTCTGTCGCGATATGCGTATTGTAAACCTTTTTCTACACGTTCATGTGCGATACGGTAACAGGTAGAGCTACGACCACGGTAACCCTTTGCCATTTTTAATATTTTTTTATGTCTTCTTGATTTTGTAAGACCTCTTTTTACACGTGCCATTTTTTAACTCCTTTATTTTAAGCCGTAAGGCATTGCTCTTTCTACTATTTTTTTATCACAACCTTCAAGGTATTGACCATGAACAGCTTCTGTTAAAGAACGTGATGATCTTCTTCTCATGAAATGATTGTGTCCTGCACGGCTGGTTTTAATTTTACCAGAAGCAGTAGTACGAAAGCGAAGTTTAAACGCACTTCTTGTTTTTAATTTTGGCATTTTTATCTCCTTAAAAGTTTAAGTTAATAGTATGGTAGAAAGGCAGCCAACTTAGCCTTTATACCTTTAAAGTAGTATATATTTACAGGAAAA
>CAYJFW010000060.1:3662-4043 GCA_964369895.1 uncultured Bacteroidales bacterium | reverse complement strand
TGAAACTACTGCACCAAAGTCCATTAATTTTATTACAACACCATCATAAGATTGTCCAACTTCTGGTTCACGACAAATATCATTGATAATATCTTTTGCAATTTGAATTTCATCAGCATTTGTTCCTGCAATTTTGATAAGACCAGAATCATCAATTTCGATTTTTGTATTTGATTTTTCACAAATTGATCTTATAACGCTACCACCGCTTCCTATAACTTCACGGATTTTTTTAGGGTTAATTGTCATTTCAACAATTGTAGGAGCATAAGGAGAAAGCTCTTTTCTAGGAGCTTTAATAGCTTCATTCATTTTTGAAAGAATATGTTTTCTACCATCAAAAGCTTGATCCAAAGCTTGTTTCATAATTTCAAATGTAAT
>CAYJFW010000060.1:0-3652 GCA_964369895.1 uncultured Bacteroidales bacterium | reverse complement strand
ATACCATCTTTTGTACCTGCAACTTTGAAATCCATATCGCCAAGATGATCTTCATCACCCATAATATCGGAAAGAATTGCAAAATCATCACCTTCTTTTATAAGACCCATTGCAATACCAGCAACAGGAGCTTTAACTGGAATACCAGCATCCATCATAGCCAAACTTGCACCACAAGTTGTTGCCATAGAAGAAGATCCATTTGATTCTGTAACATCTGATACAATACGGATTGTATAAGGAAAATCTTCATAACTTGGAAGCATAGGTTTATTTGCACGCCATGCAAGTTTCCCGTGACCTATTTCACGTCTTCCTGGTGCGCCAACACGTCCACATTCACCAACAGAAAATGGAGGGAAGTTGTAATGAAGCATAAATTTTTCTCCTCTTACACCATCTAAATCATCTTCTAATTGTTCGTCATCTTTAATTCCGATTGTTGCAGAAACAAGAGCTTGAGTTTCACCTCTTGTGAAAAGAGCAGAACCGTGGTTTCTACCTAATATTCCAACTTCTGCTTCAATAGGTCTAACAGTTTTATTGTCACGACCATCAATTCTTGGTTCACCTTTTAAAACAGAACTTCTCATAATTTCTGCTTCTAAATCCCCAAATACTGTTGATGAAACTTTTAAAGAAGCTTCGTCTTCAGCATCAATTGTTGCAACAGCTTTTTCTTTTATTTCTTTTAAAGCGTCTTGTCTTTCAAGTTTTTCTTTTATTTTATATGCTTTTTTAATATCTTCACCAAAATTTTCAGTAAAAGATTTCATTAAATTTTTATACTCTTCAGTTTGAGGAGAAACTTCCCAAGCTTTATTTCCAACTTCTGCTTTCATATCGCTGATAAGTTTTATAATAGGTTGGAAAGAATTAAAACCAGCTTGCACTGCTTCTAACATAATTTTTTCAGAAAGCTCAACAGCTTCTGATTCAACCATTAAAACACCTTCTGATGTTCCTGCTACAACTAAATCAAGTTTTGAATTTTCCATTTCTTTTTTAAGTGGGTTTATAACAAATTTTTCATCAATATATGCAACTCTTGCTGCGCCAACTGGTCCCATAAATGGAATACCACTTATTGACAAAGCAGCACTTGATGCAATCATAGCTAGCACATCAGGGCTATTTTGTTTATCATAATTATAAACAGTTGCAATAACTTGAACTTCATTTTTAAATGTTTCAGGGAAAAGAGGTCTTACAGGTCTGTCAATTAAACGAGATGTAAGAGTTTCAGCAGTAGAAGGTCTTCCTTCACGTCTGTTAAATGAGCCAGGAATTTTTCCGCTTGAAGCAAATTTTTCTTGGTAATTCACTGTTAATGGGAAAAAGTCTTGCCCTTCTTTTGCTTGTTTTGCAGCCACAACAGTAGCAAGAACAATTGTTTCACCATAAGTTGCAAGAACAGCACCAGTTGCTTGTCTTGCGATTTTTCCAGTTTGTAGGGTAAGTTTTTTACCTTCCCACATTATTTCTTTTTCAACTATGTTAAACATAGATTTTTTCTTTAATCCAAACATATTATTATCCTTTCGTTTGTTTATTTTATAACGAAAAAGCGAAAGTAAAGATGACCTTTATTAAAAGTCAGAAAATACAATCCAATTTGTTTTTCGTTGGATTCTATATTCTGACTGAACTTTCACATTTTCATATTTACAATTATATAACAGATTCGGAAAAAAGGAAAGGATAATTTCCTTTCCCTTCATCCAAAAGCTATTATTTTCTAAGACCTAATTTCTTAATTGTTTCTTCGTAAGATTTAGTGTCAGTTTTCTTAAGATAGCTAAGCAAAGATTTTCTTGTGTTAACCATTTTCATCAAACCTCTTTTACCAGCATTATCTTTTTTATTAATTTTAAAATGTTCTGTAAGATTTTTAATTCTTTCTGTTAAAATTGCGATTTGCACAACAGATGAACCAGTATCATTTTCAGAGATTTTAAAATCTTTTATTAAAGCTTGTTTTCTTTCTTTTGTAATAGACATTTTTTATTCCTTTTTTCTTACAAGTTAAAAATACGAACCGGTTTTAAAAAACCGTCTTCAAATTTAATAACTGCTGAAAGTTTGGAATTTAAGATAACTTTATAAAAAGAAGAAGGGTTAAAATCCAAAGCATCCGCTTCAATCCAAGCACCATTTCTTAATTTTTGATTTTGCTCATCAGTCATATCCACAGCCGAGATGTCGTTCAGCCCCAAGGATATATCAAGCAAAACTTCGCTATCAAATTTCCGTACATCCAACGATTGCCCATCATTTTGCATTATTTCTTTTAATTTGTCAAGTGTTATTGCGCTTTCTATATTAAATGCTCCATTTTTTATTCTTCTAAGATATGATACATAACCTGCTGAATTTAGTGATTTTGCAATATCTTTTGCAATTGAACGTACATAAAAGCCTTTATTGGCTGAAACCTTAAATTTTACTTCCGTATCAGATATTTTTTCAATTATTTCCAAAGAGTGTATGAAATTTTTTCTTGGAGCAATTTCAAAATCCTCTCCTTTTCTTGCAAGCTTATATGCCCTTACACCATTTATTTTTATTGCAGAATATTTGGGGGGAATTTGCTCTATCTCTCCTAAAAAAGAAGGCGTAACAGCCTCTATCTCAGAAAGAGTAGGGATATTATCAGAGGTTTCAATTATTTCACCTTCGCTATCATCAGTTGAGGTAAAAGCTCCGAATTTTATTGAAAATTCATATGTTTTAATCCCATTTATTTGAAATTGTATTGTCTTAGTTGCTTCTCCAATCGCAACAGGAAGAACGCCTGAGGCTTGCGGATCAAGTGTTCCTGTGTGACCAATCTTAAATTTGCCAAACACAGGGAAAAGTATTTTTTTAAGCTTAAATATCACATCATTTGATGTAATACCTAAATCTTTATCGATATTTAAAAAACCATTTAATTTATTATTCATATAAAACCTCTATGCTTAAAAATACTACTTATTTCATAAATTTACAAGAAAAGAATTACTTGACAAAAAAATATTTTAAGTTTATTATTTGCTCATAAATTAAAGTCATAGGAATTTAATATGAATAAAGTTGAAACATCATATGCAAAAGATAAACTAGCAAGAATACAAATAAAATCATTTTTTAACAGGGTTAAAAATTTGGAAATTGCTGCTAATAAAATGCAAATAACACATACTTATAAACATGATAAAATTTTTTATAAAAATCTTTTAAGTGCCGATTTTTTAATAAATTCAGCATTAAAACTTTTTGAAGAACTAGAAGTTTATAAAGATATTTTTACCAAAGAAGAAAAAGAAAAATATAATAAGATAAGGTTTTCTATTGAAAATTCGAAAAAAGACATTGAAACAGAAATAAAGAAAAGTAATTTCATAAAAATTTCAATTGAAAGTTTAAAGTTTTATTTTGACGATTTTTTAAATCTTTCTAATGAAGTTGAATTAGTTAAAATAAAAGATTATTTTATTTTATTAGATGGTATATTAAAAGAATTACAAATATTTCAAGATATTTTAATACATGATAATAAAAAAGTAATTACACATAAAAAAGATTTCGATATATTTTTAAGCGCAATTTCAAAAACAATAGCTTTTTTACAAAAAAATTCAGAATATTTATCAAATGAAGAAAAAAAAGA
>CAYJFW010000059.1:0-4226 GCA_964369895.1 uncultured Bacteroidales bacterium | reverse complement strand
GTTCGAGTCTCTCTGCCGGCACCATAAAAATCACACCACCCTTAGGGGTGGTTTTTTATTATTGCATTCTAACTTTTTATTGTTATCATTAAATAAAAATAATTATTAATTTTTATTAAGGGTTATTATATTGAAAATTAATTTAAAAAAAATAAAAGAAAATCTTAAAGCTTTTTATAATTCAGAAGCAGAATTTAGAAATCTTGGTGAAAAGAAAACTGATTGGAAAATAAAAATCAGAGAGGAATTTTTAAATCTTATTTTAAAAGAAAATAAAAAAACTTTTTTAGAAATAGGAGCAGGCGTTGGATATGATAGCCTTTATTTTAAAGAAAAAGGTTTAGATGTTATTGCTGTTGATATTTCAAAAATTATGGTTGAAAAGTGTAGGGATAAAGGTCTTGATGCTTATGAACTTGATTTCTATAATTTGAAATCTTTAAATAAAACTTTTGATTGTGTTTATTCGATGAATTCAATATTGCATGTTCCAAAAAATGACTTAGCAAATGTTTTAAGAAGAAATGAAAAATCTTTATTTTATTCTGTAATTTTAAAAAAAATATAAAAAAGGAAATAGTATGAAAAAAGCATATTTGGCATATCCTGGTCTGGGAAAAACAACTCTTGCTCAAAAAAATAAAAATTTTGAAGATGTTGAAACAAAACTTTTTAAAGATCTTGCTTTAAAAGAATATATTGGAACATATAATTATCCAAATTTCAGAGGTGTTAAAATTGAAGATATAAACCCTGATTACCCAAATAATTTATATGATTATACTAAAAATCTTATTAAAGATGGTAAAATTTTATTGCTTGTTTTCAAAGATGATAGCATTGATTTATTAAATCATCTTAACATAGATTTTGATGTTATTTTTCCAAGTAAAGAAAGATTAGAAAAGTTAAAGTCAGATTATATAAAAAGAGGTGATGATGAAGATTATATAAATAATAATCTTGGAAAAAGATATGAAAATTCAATAGAGCAAGCAAAAGAGCTCGGAAAGCAAATTTACTTTTTAAAAGAAAATGAATACCTAGAAGATTTAATAAAAATTTTATAAAAATAAAATTATTGCTATTAAAATAAAATGTTATAAATTAAAAATAAATAAATTATTTATAGGAGAATAAAATGTCTTTACTTATGATAATAACATTATTATCCATTGTTTTAATTTGTTGGCAAGTTGCTTTTTTATATATACCAAGAAAGTATTGTATATTAACAGCAATATTGCTTTGTGCTGGAATTACTTATTTGCCTTTGGGTATTACTTATAAATTTGGAACAATGTTGCCTTATTGGTTAGTAGTTATTTTTAGCCTTTTAACAGCCACCTCAATTTTATTTATAAGTCTTGGTGCTTTTAGGTTAGGTTTATTTGTTTTAACAATGCCTTTTTTATTGTTTTCAAAAAAAGCAAAAGAGATAAGCAAATATATTCTTACTTCATCAAGAGTTGGGAAAATTTCTCTTATAATTGCTTTTGTTTTTGGAGCTTTTTCTTTTTATGAGGCAGCAAAAAATCCTCCTGTTAAATATTATGATTTAGTTTATAAAAATTTGCCAAAAGAATTGGATGGTTACCGAATTGCACATATTTCAGATACTCATTCAGGCATACTGTTCAGAAAAAAATGGCACGAAGAACTTGTAAAAAAAATTATGGCAGAAAAAACTGACTTAATTGTTCATACAGGAGATATTGGAGACGGACTTCCAAACAAAGTTGAAAAATCTATTGCTCCTTTATTGGATTTATCCGCCCCAGATGGTGTTTATTATGTGATGGGAAATCATGAAAATTACCATTCAATAAATGCATGGAGAGATTATTATAAAAAAAGAGGTCTAAATGTTTTGGAAAATGAATATCAAAAACATAAAACGTTGCCTTTGGTTATATCAGGAGCCGCAGCAGGTCCAAAAACAAAACCAATAGATTATAAAAAATTTTTAAAAGATGTTCCTAACAATGCTTTTGTTTTATTATTAGATCATTACCCTAACAGAGCAAATGTTGCAAAAAATTATGTAGATTTACAACTCTCAGGACACACACATGGAGGTACAACTTTTTATCTTGCTCCTATTGTTGCAAAATTTAATGGTGGTTTTGTAAATGGATTGTATAACTTAGGAGATATGAAACTTTTTGTAACCGCTTGTGCAGGGCTTTGGAGCTATGCACCTTTAAGACTTTTTGTTCCATCTGAAATTGCAATACTAAGATTGGTTAAGGGTTAAATCTATTAATTTATACTATAGCATTTAATATTTTAAAAGATTCAGAAAAAATAATAAATTAATTACCATATTTGCTTATTCAAATGAGAAGAAAATATATTATAAATTAAACTCTTAATTTTTCTGTTTTACCTTCTTTATAAATAAGGATAATATTTCCAATTAAAATTAAACCACCTCCTATAATTTCATTTTTTGTGATTGGAGTATTTAAAAACAGTGTATCCAACACAACGCCAACAACTGGTTCCAAAAGAAGTATAAGGCCACCGTGAAGGGCGGGGACTTTTTTAAAACCTTTAAATAAAAATCTGTTCCCCAACCAATAAAATATAAATGCAAAAATTATCATATAAAACCATATATCAATCCTTTGAAAATTAAATAACTCAAGTCCAAAAATTTGACTGTCTGTATTTTGAAAGAACAAAGATATTATTAAAAAAATCAAACCAGTTATTCCAAAATACCAAAAATAAGTTGTGTTACCATCAACTTTGTTTTGTGATAATTTTTCAACAGAAAATACTTCGATTGATAAACCAACACCACCCATCAATGCCAAAATAATTCCAAGCATTTCACCTTCTAATTTTGATGTTCCAAGTAAAACATAAATTCCAATTACAATAAAGAAGAAAACAAGATATTCATATTTTGTAATTTTTCTTTTTAAAATAAATTTTGAAATAAGAAGAGTCCATATGGGTTGTGCATACATTAAAAGAAGTGTAAATCCAACTGATACCCCCATAAAAAGAGGAGTATACTGCCCAACTGAAATTAAAATTCCACCTATAATATAAATAACAATCCAACGTTTTCCAAGTTTTGATATATCAAAAACTTTTCTGCCTAAAAATAAAAAAATTCCGATAGTAGTTAAAATTGATGGTATTACAGCAAGTTCAGAAAATGAAATACCGTCCATTTCAAAAAGCTTGCCAAAAAATATCATACCCCCGAAAATAAATCCAGCCAAGGCAACATAAAGATAACTAATACTTTTTTTCATATAAAAACCCCGCTACTTTTTTTTATTATTGTAACGGGGGTTGAAATTAAAAACACTAAGTCAAAATTCCTTAGATTTTTATTTAAGTAAAATATTTATTATTTTTGTTTTATTCCTGTTGCTTCTAATTCATTAGGTGAAAACCAATTTTCATCAATTTCTCCTTCTATTATAACATCATTTTGAGGGTTAATTTTAACAAAATTAAAGAAATCATCATCAATTTCAATTTGAATCTTACCTGTATTATCTTGGAAAATATATTCTTCATCACCAAGAGATTCTATTATTTTTCCGTTTACAATAACAATGGAATCATCTTTCATTTCTAAGGCTTGTTTCACAGTTACTTGTTTGGGATTTTTGCCAAGAATTATGTCTTTATTATTTTTGGCATTAACAATTGTTGAACTTAACACTAATAAAGATATAAATAAAAATTTTTTCATAACTTTCTCCTATTTTAATTACTAAACATCTTTAAAATTATAACATAAATAAGATTAAACACAATAGGAGAATTTACTTCTTAATTATTTATTGACAAAAAATATTTTTAAACTATAATTGTGACTATAAAAAGAAAAAATCCAAGGAGTTTTAATATGAAAAATACTAACATAGCTTTTGCATACACAGAAAACGAAGGTGAAAAAAACCAAGTTAGAGGTGCTGCAACTGCGCTTACAGGGGTATATAAAACAACTTTAAATATAGATAAAATGTTTGTTAAAAATACAAATTTTGATAAGGCTCTTAAGCTTGAAAATTTTGATGGAAATATTGCTGCTTTTGAAAAAGCAGTTTTCGAAGCAATTGAAAAACATTTTTCACAATCAAAAACAAAAAAACATTTTCCAGAGATTTTTTTAGTTCCATATAACCAAGCAGATGCAAAACCTATGGAAAATATTGATACTTGGGCCAAAATGGTAAAAAAATATTACAAACAAA